>NZ_JBEXNM010000004.1:0-54961 GCF_040611095.1 Streptomyces sp. NPDC003077
GCCTGATGGTTGTGGCTGTGTGGGGGGGGGGGGGGGGGGGGGTGGGGGGGGGGGGGGTCTTGCGGGGGGGGGCGGCGCGTGCGACCCGGGCCCCCCCCGCTCTGTTTCTTGGGGGGCGGCGGCACGTGCCGCTTATGCCGCTTATGCCCCTCGTGCCCCTGTGTGTCGGCTCAGGGAAAGTCCAGGGCCTCCGGGGCCAGGGGCGGTACCAGGCCCTCGTCCGCCGCGCGGCCGAGCAGGGCGCGGACCGCCGCGTAGCCGTCCGTCCCGAGGTCGGCCGTGAAGGTGTTGACGTACAGCCCGATGTGCTGGTCGGCGACGGCCGGGTCCATCTCCTGCGCGTGCTCCAGTACGTAGGCACGCGAGGCGGCCGGGTCGTTCCAGGCCCTCTCCACGGACGCGCGGGCCGCCGCGGCCAGCTCGCGCAGCCGGTCGGCGCCCAGGGACCGCTTGGCGATGATCGCGCCGAGCGGGATCGGCAGGCCGGTGGTGGCCTCCCAGTGCTCGCCCATGTCGGCCAGGCAGTGCAGCCCGTAGTTCTGGTACGTGAAGCGCGCCTCGTGGATGACCAGACCGGCGTCCACCTTGCCGTCCCGGACCGCCGGCATGATCTCGTCGAACGGCAGGACGACGACCTCGCCGACGCCGCCCGGCACCTCGGCCGCGGCCCACAGCCGGAAGAGCAGGTACGCGGTCGAGCGCTCGCTCGGCACCGCGACCCGCTTGCCCGTCAGATCGGCCGCCGCCCCCGGCTCCCGGGTCAGCACCAGCGGCCCGCAGCCGCGCCCCAGCGCCCCGCCGCAGGGCAGCAGCGCGTACTCGTCCAGGACCCAGGGCAGGACGGCGTACGACACCTTGAGCACGTCGTACTCGCCCCGCTCGGCCATCCCGTTGGTGATGTCGATGTCGGCGAAGGTGACGTCCAGCGCGGGGGCGTCCGGGACCGTGCCGTGCGCCCACGCGTGGAAGACGAAGGTGTCGTTGGGGCACGGGGAATAGGCGATCTTGAGCGGGTCGCTCATGCCGGCGTCCTCCTGGGGCGGGCGGCGCGTGTCAGCGCCTGCGGCGGTTGGGGTTCAGTGGGTGCGGTTGTCGTTGGCCAGGCCGTTCGGTCCGTGAGGGGTGCGGTGGTGTTCAGTCTGGGCGGGGGGCGTCGTGGGGGCCGTTCTGGGGGCGGTGCCGCGGGTCGTTCCGGGGTGGCAGGGCCTGCGGGCCGTCCCGGGGTGGCAGGGCCTGCGGGAGTGCGGCGAAGGCCGTGGTGAGTGCGGCGAGCGCCTCTCCGATCCGCCAGGCGGCGCGGTCTCGCGGGCCGACGGCGTTGGAGATGGCGCGGATCTCGCACACCGGCACGCCATGGGCGGCGGCGGCCTCGGCGACCCCGAACCCCTCCATGGCCTCGGCGAGCGCCCGCGGGTGACGCTCCGCCAGCTCGGCGGCGCGGGCCGCGCTGCCGGTGACGGTGGAGCCGGTCAGGACCGTGCCGCGCCGGCCGCCGGTCGCCGCCGCGATGGCCGCGACGAGGTCGGCCGGGGGGCGGTGGGTGACGGTGCCGAAGCCGAGGTCGGTGACGGGGAGGAAGCCGGTGGGGGTCTCGGCGCCGAGGTCGGCGGCGGTGATCTCGTCGGCGATGACGAGGGGGGCCTCGGCGGTCGGGGTGGGCGTGGTGTTGCCGGCCACGCCGGTGGCCGCCGCGGGGTGGACGAAGCCGCCGCCGATGCCGGTGGAGATCACCAGGTCGTAGGGCGGGGTCCGGCCGTCGGCGGACGCGTACGCGGCGGCCGTCAGCGCCGTCGCGGTGCCGGTCGCGGCGGCGGCGGGGCCGACGCCGGCTGCCAGGACGTCCAGGGTCAGGGTGGGCTTGCCGGACGGGGCTCCGTTTTTATTTCCGTTCCCGTCCCTGTTCCCGTCCGGTGGGAGCGTTACTCGGTGCAGTTCGTAGCCGCCGGGGAGCGTTTGCCGCTCGGGCGGCTGGTTCGGCTGCCGGTCCGGATGCCGTTCCGGCCGCCGCGGAGCCGCGGACGCGGTGACCGCGTCGCGTTCCGCGGCGACGGCGGTGACGACCAGGACGTGCATCGGGGCTACGGGTTCGGCGGAGCTCAGGATTCCGCGCGCTCCAGCTTGATGTTCCACACGCCGGTGTAGCTGTTGTCCTTGGACGTCATGATCGTCACGGTGGTGGACTTGGCCATGGACTGCGTCTGCTGGTTGAAGAAGAGCGACTCGCCGTCGAAGGAGGCGTACGTCTGCTTGCTCAGGTTGCTGATCCGGGAGCCGCCGGACAGCGCGAACCAGCCCTGCTCGGCCATGTCGGGCTCGACGCCGAGGCGGACCTTGTCACCCGGGTGAACCGTGATCGTCTTCTTGGGCGTGGCGGACAGGCACTTCTGGAGCTCGGTCTCGCCCTTCTTGTCCTTGCCGGACAGGTCCCCGAGCGTGCCGCCGTCGTCGTAGCAGGCGGCCTCGGCGGTCACGGTGTCCTTGCCGACGCTCACCGTGGCCAGAGGGGTGGGCTTCTCGCAGGCGGACAGGGTGAGGAGCCCAGCGGACACGACACCGAGGGCGGCGGCGGCACGGCGGCCCTTGCGCCAGGAAGAGAACACGGTCATGCGGGCAGGCTATATGGCGTGCGTAAGCGGGTGGCGCGCGGGTTTGTCGTCGCGGGCGGTTCGCCCGCTCCGGGGGGTGTTTGTGGGCCTTGGCCCCCTGGGCCCGCTGGCGCCTTGGTGGCGGGCTGCCTTGTGGGTTTTGGGCTGCGCCCGGGCTGGGTGGGGGTGTTTCGCCTTCGGCGGGAGGGGGGTGTGGGGCGGACGCGGGGTGCGTTTTTGGGTCGGGGCCGCCCCGGGGTACCTCCTCGCGGCAGTTGCGCTTAGCCGACGCTATGTAGGTCACCGGCCGTCGCGCCCCAGTCCGCTGCGGGGGCACCCCGGGACGTCCCCTTCCGTGGGTTGCGCGTCCGCCCCTTTGTGGGGGGTGGAAAAGATGTGGGTTGCCCCGGTTTTTGTCGGTGCGGTCTGTGGGGGCGGACGGTCGTCGTTGTGGGTGGCACCCGGCCGACCCGTTGGCGGTTGGGTGCGGTGTGGTTGGCCCGGGGGAGATGTGCGGGTTTGTTGTGCTGGAGCCGGAGGTGGAGGGGCGGGGTGGGGTGGGGTGGGGTGGGTCAGGCGACTCGGGGGCGGGGGCCGGGGTGGTGGGTGTGGCGGGCGGCGGTGAGGAGGCCGCGGAGGGCTAGGGTCGCGCCGGTGGTTACCAGGGCGGCTGCTACGGACATGCCGACGGTGCCGTTCAGGGGGAGGGTGATGCCGATGGCGCCGCCGAGGACCCAGCACAGTTGCAGGACCGTTTCGGAGCGGGCGAAGGCCGAGGTGCGGACGTGCTCGGGGACGTCGCGTTGGATCAGCGCGTCCAGGGAGAGCTTGGAGAGGGCCTGGCACAGGCCCGCCGTGGCGGCGGCGGCCGTGACGACCACGATGGCCACGCCCTCGTAGAAGATCGCCGCGGTGGTCGTCGCGCCCAGGGCCAGGCCCAGCATCGTGGCGATGATCGTTTCGGGGCCGCGGGCGCGGAGCCAGGCGCCGATCGCCGTGCCCAGCGCGTTGCCGGTGCCGGCGGCCAGCACGGCCAGGCCGAGTGACGCCTCGGGGCGCAGCCCGTCGAGCGGATGCTCGCGCAGCATGAAGGCGAGGAAGAAGGTGAGGAGGCCGGACAGGGAGCGCAGGGCGGCGTTGGCCTGGAGGCCGTGCAGGACGGACGGGCCGACCGTGCGCAGACCGGGGCGCCGGGCGGGAGCGCGTCCGTCCTTCTCCTCGTCCCGCTTCGAGGCCAGCCGGGCGCGCGCCTCCCCCTTGGCCGAGTCGACCTTCGGAGGGAGGGAGAAGGACAGGAACGTGCCGGTGATGAAGATCGCGAAGGCGCCGTACAGCGGCCAGCCGGACCCGATCAGGTGCAGCCCGGCGCCGAGCGGCGCGGCCAGCCCGGTGGCCAGCAGTCCGGACAGGGTGACACGGGAATTCGCCTTCACCAATGCGAACCGGGGCGGCAGCAGCCTCGGCACCACGGCGCTCCGCACCACCCCGTACGCCTTCGAAGCCACCAGTACACCCAGCGCCGCCGGGTACAGCTCCATCGCGCCGCTCGCCACCGCGCCCGCCATCGTCAGCGCGAGCAGGGCGCGGGCGAGCATGGCACCGGCCATCGCGGCCCGGCGCCCGTGCGGCAGCCGGTCCAGCAGCGGTCCGATAACGGGGGCCAGCAGGGCGAAGGGCGCCATGGTGATGGCGAGGTAGAGGGCGACCCGGCCGCGCGCCTGGTCGGTCGGTACGGAGAAGAAAACGGTCGAGGCGAGGGCAACCGTGATCATCATGTCGCCCGCCGCGTTCACGGCGTGCAACTCGATCAGCTTGCCGAGACCCGACTCGCCGGCGCCGTGCGCGTGAGTGACGCGGCGTATGCGGCGGGCGGTGGCGGCGACGGGGCGGCCCAGCGCGCGACCGGCGGCCCGGCCCGCCCGACGGGCCCGGTTGCCCTCGTCTCCGCCTCTGGACGACGCCCGGGACACCCGCGAGGTCCGACGGGCCTTCGACACCCTTGCGGCAGCCACATTGGTCATAGTGCCGCAACTCCCCCGACGCGGAGTGGTTTGCGGGCCCTCCTCCGCGCGGCGTCGCCGGTCGGGGTCGATGCCCCTGACATTTGCCGACGCCCGCCGATGGGTCGTACACGATTGAAGGGGTAGCGTGTGTGGCGCGCCACCGGCGGTCGTCCTTGACCGCGCGCCTTGCCGCGATCCCGCAGAATGGTTCGTAAAGGTGCGCTCGACCGAGACGATCGGGCGCGGACGTCGACGCGGTCCCCCGGTCCGCTCCGCCCGCCCCGCCCGCCGGTCGTCCGGTCAGGACAAGGACAGCTCCGGCTGGCGCACTCGTGAGACGGCGTGGAAGAGAGAATCGATTCTTGTGAGTGCTGCGATGCGAAGCCGTACCCCTGACCGCCTGTGCGCCGAGGCGGTCGACCTCGCCCGTGCGGCGGCCGAGGAGGCCGCGCTCCCGGGCATGGTCGGCGAGCACGTCGGCGCCGTCGCCGAAGGGGACCGCGTCGTCACGCACCTGTTCGAGTGCGAGGAGCCCGGCTACCGGGGCTGGCGCTGGGCGGTCACGGTGACCCGCGCCTCCCGCGCCAAGCTCGTCACGCTGGACGAGTCGGTGCTGCTGCCGGGCCCCGACGCGCTCCTGGCCCCCGAGTGGGTCCCGTGGAGCGAGCGCCTGCGCCCCGGCGACATGGGCCCCGGCGACCTGCTGCCCACGGAGTCGGAGGACCTGCGCCTGGAGCCCGGCGTCTCGGGCGAGGACACCCCGCCGCCGAACTCCGTCGTCTCCGATGAGATGCAGGACCGCGCCGCGGCCGAGGACGCCGAGGTGACCCCCGGCACGCCCGCCGAGCAGCCCACCGCGCCCGCCCGCGGCAGCATCGCCGAGGTCGGCCAGGAACTGGGTATGGGCCGCGCCCGCGTCCTGTCCCGCTACGGCCTGCACACCGCCGCCGACCGCTGGGAAGAGGCGTACGGCCCCAAGACCCCCATGGCCCAGGCCGCCCCGGCAGCCTGCATGACCTGCGGCTTCCTCGTCCCGCTGGCCGGCTCGCTGCGCCAGGCCTTCGGCATCTGCGCGAACGAGTTCGCCCCCGCCGACGGCCGCGTCGTCTCCCTCGGCTACGGCTGCGGCGGCCACTCCGAAGCCGCCGTCATGCCGAAGCCCCCCCGCCCCGCCCCCCCGGTCATCGACGAGACGGTCGTCGACCCCTTCCCCCTCCGCGCCGACCGCATCCGCGGCTCGGTGGAGGACACCGGCCCAGCGGAAGAACTCGGCCACTCCTGACAGGTGCGATCCCGGTTTCCCTCTGACCCGAGCGTCTCCTTTCGGGTGGGGCCGCCGTACCTGATCCGGTCAGTGACCGGCGGGCAACTGGGTGGGAGACCTCGCGTCGCCGGGGACAGGTAGCCTCGGCCCGACCAATCTGCGTCGGGCCGGAAGGCCGGGCGCCCGGCGCCTTTAGGGGCCGTACCGGACACCCGGTCCCCTACCTGGAACGGTCACCACAAACGACGCCCCTCCGTCCCCACGAACGGCACCGACAAAAACCGGGGCAACCCACATCTTTTCCACCCCCCACAAGGGGCGGACGCGCAACCGACGGAAGGGGACGTCCCGGGGTGCCCCCGCAGCGGACTGGGGCGCGACGGCCGGTGACCAGATCTCGTCGGCTAAGCGCAACTGCCGCGAGGAGGTACCCCGGGGCGGCCCCGACCCCAAAAACAACGAGGCGTCCGCCCCACACCCCCCTCCCGCCGAAGGCGAAACACCCCCACCCAGCCCGGGCGCAGCCCAGCACCCCCGAGGCAGCCCGCCACCAAGGCGAGCCCCAACCGCCCGCCGCCAGGCGAGCAAAAGCCCGCCACCAAGACGAGCCCCCCAAAAGCCCGCCGTCAGGCGACCCGGTAAAAGAGAACCCACGGCGGCGAAGCCCCGACAACGCAAGGCGCGCCCAACGCAGGGGCGCACCGACCGGGGCACCCGGCACACAGCCGGGTGCCCCCACGCACGCGGAGGAGAAAACGTGAGCGCATCGGCCGACCCCTTCGGCACCGCACGACTGCGGCGCGGCGTCCTGGACGCCTGGGCGGCCTCGCCGGCCCGGTTCCGGGAGGACGCCAACGCCGAGGAGGACCTCGCCCTCGGCGGCTACCGCGACCGGCTCGCCGTGGAGCTGGCGCAGAACGCCTCCGACGCGGCGGCCCGCGCCGGCACCCCCGGCCGACTGCGGCTGACCCTGCACCCGGGCCCGGACAGGGGCCCGGACGGGGGCCCGGGCGGGAGCCCGGAGAAGGACAAAACCAAGGACGAAACCAAGGGCGGAACCGTCCTCGTGGCCGCCAACACCGGCGCCCCCCTCGACGCCACCGGCGTCGAGTCGCTGTCGACGCTGCGCGCCTCCGCGAAGCGGGAGAGCGCGGCGTCGGCCGGCTCCGTGGGCCGGTTCGGCGTCGGCTTCTCGGCCGTCCTGGCGGTCAGTGACGAGCCCGCGCTCGTCGGCCGGATGGGCGGCGTCCGCTGGTCCCTCGCCGAGGCCCGCGAGCTCACGCTCGGCGTCGCCGCGCACAGCCCCGGCCTGGGCGGCGAGCTGCGCCGCCGCGACGGCCACGTGCCGGTGCTGCGGCTGCCGCTGCCGGCGGAGGGCGACGTGCCCGAGGGGTACGACACCGCCGTGATCCTGCCGTTGCGGGACGCCGCCGCCGAGGACCTGACCCGGCGTCTGCTGGCGGGCATCGACGCTTCGCTGCTGCTGACGCTGCCGGGGCTGGCCGAGGTGGTGGTGGAAACCCCGGAGGGCGTTCGGGAGCTGCGGCGCCGTCAGGACGGCCCGTACGTCGTCATCGAGGACAGCGAGCGCGGCACCACCCGCTGGCGGGTGGCGAGCGACGGCGGCCCGCTGGACCCGGCGCTGCTCGCCGACCGCCCGGTGGAGGAGCGGCTGCGGCCCTCCTGGTCGGTGACGTGGGCGGTGCCGGTCGACGCGTCGGGCGCGCCCGCCCGGCCGGACACCGCGGCGGTCGTGCACGCCCCGACCCCGACCGACGAACCGCACGGGCTGCCCGCGCTGCTGATCGCGTCCTTCCCGATGGAGCCGACGCGGCGGCATGTCGCCCGGGGGCCGCTGGTGGACTTCATCCTCGGGCGGGCCGCCGAGTCGTACACGGGGCTGCTGCGCGACTGGCAGCCCGTCTCGGTGGGGACGCTCGACCTGGTCCCCGGCCCGCTCGGCCGCAGCGAACTGGACAGCGAACTCCGCCGCCTGATCCTCGACCGCCTGCCTCGCATCCCCTTCCTCCCGAGCGCCGCGGCCCCGTCCGGCACCACCCCCGGCCAGGGAACGAGCACCCCGCCAGGAGTCGGCACCCTGCCCGAGGAAACCCCGCACCAGGGAACCGAGGGGACCGACACCCCCACCCCCCACACCCTCCGCCCCACCGAAGCCGAACTCATCGAGGGCGCGGGCGCGGCCACCGTCACCGTGCTGGCCGAACTGTTCCCGAGCCTGCTGCCCGCCGGCCTGGAGCGACGGCAGGAACTGCGCGCGCTCGGCGTCGCCCGGGTCCCGCTGGGCGAGGTCATCGACCGGCTGGCGGGCGTCCAGCGCCCGCCGTCCTGGTGGTGGCGGCTGTACGACTCGCTGGCCGGCACCGACCCGGACCGCCTCAGCGGCCTCCCGGTACCGCTGGCGGGCTCGGCGGGCCCGAAGGCCGGGCGCGGCGGCCAGTGGAACGGCCGTACGGCCATCGGCCCCCGCCAGGTCCTGCTGCCGCTGCCGGGCAGCGCGGAGGGCACGGACACCGCCCGGCACCGCACCCTCGCCCGCCTGGGCCTGAAGGTCGCGCACCCGGACGCCGCGCACCCGCTGCTGGAGAAGCTGGGCGCCACCCCGGCCTCCCCGCTCGCCGTCCTGCGCACCCCGCAGGTCCGCGCGGCGGTCGCGGCCTCCCTGGACGCGGACGAGGACGCGTACGACCTCTTCGCCGAAGCCGACGCCGAAGCCGCAGTCGACGCCGACGCCGACGCCGACGCCGACACCGAAGCCAACGGCACCACCCCCGGCGAACCGTTCCTCTTCGGCGAAGCCCTCGCCGACACCGTCCTCGGCCTCGTCCGCGACGCGGGCCTCGCCCCCGGCGACGAACCGTGGCTCGCCGCCCTCGCCCTCCCCGACGAGGACGGCGAACTCGCCCCCGCCGGCGAACTCGTCTACCCGGGCAGCCCCTTCGAGCAGGTCATCCGTGAGGGTGAACTGGCCGCCTGCGACCCGGAGCTGGCCGAGCGCTGGGGCGAGCAGCCGCTGACCGCCGTCGGCGTCCTCGCGGACTTCGCGCTCGTCCGGGCGCAGGACGTGGTGCTGGACCCGGACGAACTGGAGCCGCGCGACGGCGACTTCGTCGAGCCGGACGACGTCGGCGTGCTCGACGCCGTGGACGTGTGGTGCGAGGACGTCCTCGACGGGCTGCCGGAGACGTCGGTGCCGCCGGTCGCCACCGAGATCGTCGCGGTCCGGGACCTGGACCTGGTGGACGACGACGCCTGGCCGCAGGCGCTCGCCATGCTCTCCCGGCCGCCGCTGCGCGACGCGCTCACCGCACCCGTGCGGGTGCTGCTGCCGGACGGCCGGACCGAACTCGTCCGCCCCTACGCGGCCTGGTGGCTGCGCGGTCACCCCGTCCTGGACGGCCGTCGCCCGGCCGGTCTGCGCGCGGCGGGCGGCGACCCGCTGCTGGCGGGGCTGTACGAGCCCGCGGACGCCGGGGACGTGGACGCGCAGGTGCTGCGCGCCCTCGGCGTGCGGACCTCGGTCGCGGCGCTGCTGGACGAGCCGGGCGGCGCGGCCGAACTCCTGGCCCGCCTCGCCGACCCCGAGGCCGAGGTGAGCGCCGCCCAACTGCACGCCCTCTACAGCGCCCTGGCGGACCTCGACCCGGAACAGGTCACGCTCCCGGACGCGCTGCGGGCCGTGGTCGGCCGCGAGGTGCGGGTCGTGGACGCGGCGGACGCCCTGGTCGCGGACGCGCCCGACCTGCTGCCGCTGGCCGACGACCGCCCGCTGCTGCCCGTACGGCCGTCGAAGGCCGCCGACCTGGCGGAGCTGTTCCAGGTACACCGGCTCAGCGAGGAGTTCACCGGGGCGGTGCGTTCCGAGGGCAGCCGGCACGACGTACCGGAAGCGGTCCGGGCGCTGCTCGGCCCGGACACCCCGGAGGCGTACGTCGAACACGAGGAACTGGTCCTGGACGCCGAGAACGGCGCCGACGGCGAGGGCGTCGAACTCGACTGGCGGCTGACGCCCGACGGGACCCTGCACGCCGCCACGCTGGAGGGCGTCGCCGCGGGGCTCGCCTGGGCCACCGGCCAGTGGCCGCGCCGCTTCGAGGTGGCGGCCCTCCTGGAGGACCCGGACCGGGTGACGGAACTGGCGGAGGCCCGCTGGTTCGACTGATCCGCAGGGCGGTACGCGTCCGGACGGGGCGGAAGTGGGCCGCGTCCGGGCGAAGCGGACGAAGCGCAAGCGGGCAGCGTCCGGACGAAATAAGCGAGGGAAAGCAGGAGCCGGGTGGCGGGCCGCAGCCGGACGAAGCAGGGCCCGGAGCCGGAGCCGGATGGCGGGGCACTCTATAGGGCGCCCCGCCTACCCCTCCTCCTCGAACCGCCCCCGCACCACCCGCCACACGACCTCCAGCAACACCGCCGCCACCACGGCCACCCCCACGGCCACCCACGGCATCGTCGTCCCGACCAACCGCAGGTCGAAGAACTTCTGCAGCCACGGCACCACCAGGACGACCAAAAACCCGAGGGCCATCGCCAGAACCAGTCCGACCCGCCACCACGTATACGGGCGCGCGATGATGACGAGCACCCACATGGCGGTGAGGAAAAGCGTCAGGGTGGCGGCGCTGGTCTCGGCGCTCAGGGCGTCCGGGCCGGTGTAGTGGCTGCGGGCGGCCATGTACGTGAGGAACGCGGCGACGCCCGTGATGAGGCCGGACGGCACCGAGTACCGCATCACGCGTTTGACGAACTCCGGCTTGGCGCGCTCCTTGTTGGGGGCCAGCGCCAGGAAGAAGGCGGGCACGCCGATCGTCAGCGTGGACAGCAGCGTCAGGTGGCGGGGCAGGTACGGGTAGGGGATCTGCCAGCAGGCGACCAGGATGGCGAGCAGCACCGAGTAGACGGTCTTGGTCAGGAAGAGCGTGGCGACCCGGGTGATGTTGCCGATGACCCGGCGGCCCTCGGCGACCACGGACGGCAGGGTGGCGAAGCTGTTGTTCAGCAGCACGATCTGCGCCACGGCCTTGGTCGCCTCCGACCCGGCGCCCATGGAGACGCCGATGTCCGCGTCCTTCAGGGCGAGGACGTCGTTCACGCCGTCACCGGTCATCGCGACGATGTGACGGCGCGACTGGAGGGCCCCCACCATCCGCTGCTTCTGCTGCGGGGTGACCCGCCCGAAGACGGCGCCCTCCTCCAACCGCCGGGCCATCGCGTCCGCGTCGTCGGGCAGTTTCCGCGCGTCCACGGGCGCGTCCGCACCCGGCAGCCCGAGTTTCCCGGCCACCGCGCCGACCGACACCGCGTTGTCGCCGGAGATCACCTTGGCCTGCACGTCCTGCTCCTCGAAGTAGCGCAGGGTGTCCCGGGCGTCCGGCCGCAGCCGCTGCTCCAGGACCACCAGCGCCACCGGCTGGACGTCCCGGTGGGCCTCCGGGTCGTCCAGCTCCCGCCCGGACCGGGCCAGCAGGAGGACCCGCATGCCCTGCGCGTTCAGGTCGTCGACGGCGGACAGGGCCTCGTCGCCGGAGGGCAGCAGCACGTCCGGCGCGCCCAGGAGCCAGATGGCGCGGGCGCCGTCGCCGTTCTCCAGGGACGCGCCGCTGTACTTGCGGGCGGAGGAGAACGGGAGCGTCCCGGTGGCGCGCAGCGGGCCGGCGTCCGGGTAGGCGTCGATGATCGCCTGGAGGGAGGCGTTGGGCCGCGGGTCCGCCTGCCCGAGCGCCCCCAGCACCTGCCGGACGTACGCCTCCCGGGAGCAGCCCTCCCGGGAGCCGTCCTGTCCGGAGCCGCCCTCCCCGGAGCCGTCCCCGGGGGAGTGGCCCCCCTCGGAACCGTCCCCGGGGGAACCGTCCCCCTCGGAACGTTCCTCGCCGGAACGACCACCCGGAGAGCCCAGCATCCGCAGCTCGCTCACATCCATCCCGCCCTCGGTGAGCGTGCCCGTCTTGTCCAGGCAGACCACGTCCACCCGGGCGAGCCCCTCGATGGCGGGCAGCTCCTGGACCAGGCACTGCTTGCGGCCGAGCCGGATGACGCCGATGGCGAAGGCCACGGAGGTGAGCAGCACCAGGCCCTCGGGGATCATGGGGACGATGCCGCCGACCATGCGGCGCACCGCCTCGTCGCCCGCCATGTTGAGGGTGAACAGGTGGCTGAGGATGAGGCCGATGGCGGTCGGGACCATCATCCAGGTCACGTACTTCAGGATGCGGCTGATGCCGGTGCGCAGCTCGGAGTGGACGAGGGTGAAGCGGGACGCCTCCTCGGCGAGCTGGGCCGCGTACGCCTCGCGCCCGACCTTCGTCGCGGTGAAGGCGCCGCCGCCGGCGACGACGAAGCTGCCGGACATCAGCTTGTCGCCGGGCTTCTTGACGACGGGGTCGGCCTCGCCGGTCAGCAGCGACTCGTCGATCTCCAGCCCGTCGGCCTCCAGGACCTCGCCGTCCACGATGATCTTGTCGCCGGGACCGAGCTCCAGCACGTCACCGAGCACCACCTCGGAGGTGGAGACCTGAACGGCCTGCCCGTCCCGGCGCACCGTGGGCTTGGCCTCCCCGATGACCGCCAGGCTGTCCAGCGTTTTCTTGGCGCGCAGCTCCTGGATGATGCCGATGCCGGTGTTGGCGACGATGACGAAGCCGAAGAGGCCGTCCTGGATCGGGCCGACGATCAGGATGATCGCGAAGAGGACGCCGATGATGGCGTTGAAACGGGTGAAGACGTTCGAGCGGACGATGTCGGCGGTGGACCGCGAGGACCGCACCGGGATGTCGTTGACCTCGCCTCTGCCTACCCGCTCGGCGACCTCGGCGGCGCTCAGCCCGCCGTGCCGCCGCTGGTCCGGGGCCCCGTCGCCGGTCTGGTGGCCGGTTCCGCCGGGGCCGCTCCCGTCTCCGGGTCCGGGTTCCTCGACTTCGGTCCTCGCCCGCTGCGTCATGCCTTCGACGTTACGGGCGCGGCGGGCACTTCACGCGTTGGATGAGGCTGCCGAGACGGATGTGACGGAAGAGGCAGGAGGGACAGGCCACTGCCAACGAACGCGGATCGCCCCCCGTCACAAGAACAGGCCCCTATAGGCACTCACAGGCACCCCTCAGGCCTCAGGCACCCACAGCACCCCTCAGACCTCTCAGGACGCCTCGGCCCCGTCCGGCACCCGCTCCGCCTCGGCCCGCGCGGCGGCGGCCCGCTTGATCGCGGCGTCGCGCTTGCGCACGTACCAGATGCCGAGCAGGCCGAGGCCGCCGCCGGCCAGGCAGGTCCACACCCACCAGGTGTGGTCGTTGTCGGCGAACCAGCCGTAGAAGGGGAGCTGGGCGAGGAAGAGGACGAACCAGATGATCGTGCCGCCGGTGATCGTGCCGACGACAGGGCCCTCAAGAGGCGCCGGGGCCTCGCGCAGTTCGGACTTCTTCCACATGGGATTCAGCTTACGGGCAGGGGCGACGGGCCACGCGGTGGGCCGGGGACCGTGCCGCACGCCTCATCGATCCCATGGTTCCCAGTGGCCCCAGGGGTCTACGCGCGGAGATAGCGATCAACGCTTTGTTTATTCATACTGAACCTAACCGGATCTGACTGGTTTGGCTCGTTCGTTCCTCCAAAAGGACTCCGTTTTTTCGGCTCGGAGTCCCATGGGATCGCCAGGCGACTCATCCATCCGATCCGGTCGCTCGCGTGATCGCGACTCAGACGCCGGGGCACCGCCGCTCCGCGCGCCCGCGGTCGCGCTGGTGTCCCCGTTCCGGCCCGTGCCGGACCCCGCGCCTTCCCCAGGCCCGTACGACTGAGGTTCTCGCATGTCCTCCTCGGCCACCACGTCGGTCGACGCCGTGAACGATCACGGTCCGCAGCCGCCGAAGAACGGTCTCGACCGGTTCTTCAAGATCTCCGAACGGGGATCGACGGTCGGCCGCGAGCTGCGCGGCGGCGTCGCCACGTTCTTCGCGATGGCCTACATCATCGTGCTGAACCCGATCATCCTCGGCGCCGGACAGGACAAGTTCGGCCACCACTTGGACAACGGTCAGCTCGTCACGGCCACCGCCCTGATGGCGGGGCTGTCCACGATCCTCATGGGCGTCATCGGCAACGTCCCCATCGCCGTCGCCACCGGCCTCGGCATCAACGCCGTCGTCTCCCTCCAACTCGCCCCCAAGATGAGCTGGCCGGACGCGATGGGCATGGTGGTGCTCGCCGGTCTGGTGCTGATGATCCTGGTGGCCTCCGGGCTGCGGCAGCGCGTCATGGACGCCATCCCCAACGGCCTGCGGCGGGCCATCGCGATCGGCATCGGCCTGTTCATCGCGCTGGTCGGCCTGGTCGACGCGGGCTTCGTCTCGCGCAACCCGGACGCCGCGCACACCACCGTGCCGCTCGCGCTCGGCCAGGGCGGTCAGCTCCAGGGCTGGCCGGTGCTCGTCTTCGTCCTCGGCCTGGCGCTGATGTTCCTGCTGACCGTGCGCAAGGTGAAGGGCGCGATCCTGATCGGCATGGTCGCCATGGCGGCGCTCGCGATCGTCATCAACGCCATCGCGACCATCCCCGACGCGAGCTGGGGCCTGGCCGTCCCGAACGTCCCGGACAGCGTCGTCGGCGCCCCCGACTTCGGCCTCGTCGGGCAGATCAGCCTCATCGGCGGCTTCAAGGAAGTCGGCATCCTGACCGGCTGCCTGTTCGTCTTCACCGTCCTGCTGTCCGGCTTCTTCGACGCCATGGGGACGATCATCGGCGTCGGCGAGGAGGCCGGCCTGACGGACGAGAACGGCAACCTGCCGAACATGGGCCGCATCCTCATGGTGGACGGCATCGCGGTCGCCGCCGGCGGCCTCGGCTCCGCCTCCGCCAACACCTGCTTCGTGGAGTCCACGGCGGGCGTCGGCGAGGGCGCGCGCACCGGCCTGGCGAACCTCGTCACCGGCGGCCTCTTCCTGCTCGGCCTGGTCTTCACGCCGCTGGCCACCGTCGTGCCGTCGCAGGCGGCGACCCCGGCGCTGCTCGTCGTCGGCTTCCTGATCATGTCGGCGAACGTCCGGGACATCGACTGGAGCGACTTCACGATCGCGATCCCGGCCTTCCTGACGATCATCTCCATGCCGTTCACGTACAGCATCACCAACGGCATCGGCATGGGTGTCCTGGCCTTCATCCTGCTGCGGACGGCGACCGGGCGGTTCAAGGAGATCCCGTGGCTGCTGAACGCGGTCGGGGTCTGCTTCCTCGTCTACTTCCTGCTGAACCC
The DNA here is from genome assembly GCF_040611095.1 of Streptomyces sp. NPDC003077. NCBI lineage: Bacteria > Bacillati > Actinomycetota > Actinomycetes > Kitasatosporales > Streptomycetaceae > Streptomyces > Streptomyces sp. NPDC003077. The sequence goes on from NZ_JBEXNM010000004.1 coordinate 15,109, forward strand.
GATCGAGCAGGTGCTCGGCGTCAGGTAGCCGCCCCGGCGGACGGGCCGCGCGTCAGCGCCGGACAGCCGTCCCCCGAACAGCACGGAAGCGGCCCGCGCGGGCGAACGGCGCGGGCCGCTTCCGATGCCGGACGGCAGTGAAAGCCGGACGGCAGTGAAAGGCGAAACGGGCAAAACGCACGACAAGAACGAGAACGAGAACGAGAACGAGAGCGAGAACGAGAGCGAGAACGACGGCAGCTTCACAGGGGCGGAGTCGTGTAGAAGCGCTCCGTCTCGTCGACCGACGTCTTGAAGCGCTGGTCGAAGTCATCGCGGATGAGCGTCCGGACCACGTAGTCCTGGACGCTCATTCCGCGTTTGGCGGCGTGCTGCCGCAGGCGCTCCAGCAACTCCCCGTCCACGCGCAGGCTGAGCACTTCCGATCCCATGAGGACCACGCTCCCCCCGCAAGGCAGCCAGGTGGGCCGATTTTCCCTGCGTCCTCACCCGTACGGGTGAGGCGAACGTGTCGGTATTGGCTGTCTTTAGAAAAGGTAATGAGTTATGCTAACGAACATGCCGGAACTGTCCAGCCGTGACGACGACGCCGCGGTGAACGCCCTGCGGGCCGCCGTGATGCGCCTGTCCCGCCGACTCAAGCACCAACGGGTCGACGAGTCGCTGACCCCCACCGAAATGGCGGTGCTCGGCACCCTGGCCCGGTGCGGTCGCGCCACCCCGAGCGAGCTGGCCCGCAAGGAGCACGTCCAGCCGCCGTCGATGACCCGCATCGTGGCGATGCTGGAGGCCAAGGGACTCGTCCGGCTGGAGCCGCACCCCGAGGACCGCCGGCAGAAGGTCGTCACCCAGACCGAGGAAGCCGAGGCGATGCTCGAAGAGAGCCGTCGCAAGCGCAACGCCTGGCTGGCCGAGCTGGCCGCCGGGCTGGACGAGGAGGAGTGGGCCGTGCTGCGGACCGCCGCCCCCGTCCTGGAGAAACTCGCACAGCTATAGCGCCCGAGCGCCGAGGAGGCGAACCCACTTTGAGTACGGGAACCGGAGCAGACTCCGCCCCCGCACCGAACCCCTACGACACCCCCGCCCACGGTGCCCCACGCACCCCGAACCTCCCGAGCGCCCTGCCCGCGCCCCGCCCCGCCCCCACCGCCGGGACCGAGCGCTCCTTTGGCGCACCGCACGCCACCTCCGGCGAGGCCTCGCACACCGCCTCGGACGAGGGCTCGCACGCCTCCCCGGGCGACGGTGACGGCGAGACCGCGTCCCGCACCACCCCGGACGAGGGCTCCGGTACCGCCTCCGAGGACGACATACGCCGGACGGCCCAGGGCCGTCCCACCCCCGACGGCGGCCCCGCCGCCACCCCGGCCCCCCGCAAGCGCGGCACCGGCACCTTCAGCTCCCTCAGGATCCGCAACTACCGCCTGTTCGCCACCGGCCAGGTGCTCTCCAACACCGGCACCTGGATGCAGCGGGTCGCCCAGGACTGGCTGGTGCTCTCCCTCACCGGTTCCTCGGCCGCCGTCGGCATCACCACGGCGCTCCAGTTCCTCCCGATGCTGCTGTTCGGCCTGTACGGCGGTGTGATCGCCGACCGGGTCTCCAAGCGCAAGCTGCTGCTGTTCACGCAGGCGGCGATGGGCCTGACCGGCCTGTTCCTGGCCGCCGTCACGCTGTCCGGACACGTCCAGGTGTGGCACGTCTACGCGATGGCGTTCGTGCTCGGCCTGATCACGGTGGTGGACAACCCGGCGCGGCAGGCGTTCGTCGTCGAGATGGTCGGCCCCGACGACCTGCGCAACGCCGTCAGCCTGAACTCCGCCAACTTCCAGTCCGCCCGCCTCGTCGGCCCGGCCGTCGCCGGCGTGCTGATCACGGCGGTGGGCAGCGGATGGGCCTTCCTCCTCAACGGCCTGTCCTTCGTCGCGCCCCTCGCCGGACTGCTGATGATGCGGACGAGCGAACTGCACAAGGTCGAGCGGGTGCCGCGCGGCAAGGGCCAGCTGCGGGAGGGCCTGCGCTACGTGGCGGGCCGGCCGGACCTGATCTGGCCGATCGTGCTGGTGGGCTTCATCGGCACCTTCGGGTTCAACTTCCCCGTCTGGCTGACCGCCTTCTCGGACCAGATCTTCCACGCCGACGCCGGTACGTACGCGCTGCTCAACACCCTCATGGCGGTGGGTTCGCTGGCGGGCGCGCTGCTCGCGGCCCGGCGCGGCAACTCGCGGCTGCGGCTGCTGGTGGGCTCGGCGCTGCTGTTCGGCGCCCTGGAGATCGTCGCCGCGATGTCGCCGTCGTTCTGGCTGTTCGCCCTCCTGCTCGTGCTGATCGGCATGTTCGGCCTGACGATCAACGTCACGGCGAATTCGAGCGTGCAGATGGCGACCGACCCGGCGATGCGCGGCCGGGTGATGAGCCTGTTCATGATGGTCTTCATGGGCGGTACGCCGCTGGGCGCCCCGCTGGTCGGCTGGATCACCGACGCGTACGGGGCCCGGGTCGGCTTCCTGGCGGGCGGTGTGGTCTCCATGGCCGCCGCGGCCGGGGTCGGCCTGATGCTGGCCCGGGTCGGCGGCCTGCGCCTGAAGATCGACCTGCGGCGGGGGCAGCCGCACGTGGCCTTCGTCCCCAAGGTGTCCCAGGACGCGTCCCGGAACGCCACGGAGGAACGGCTCGCGGCGGCGGCGTGAGGGCGGGGCCCGGCCCCCATAGGAACCCCGTTCCTGGGAACCCCGGTCCTCGCGGGCCGCTGATGGCCCCGGACACGCTGATGCCCCGGCCGTCGGACAGCACCGATGGCCGGGGCACCTGCTATCTGCTCGAACCGCCCCTCAGCCCCGCGCCCCTCAAGGGGCCTCGGGCCGGGCCCACCGCGTGAGCCGTTCGGCGACGGCCCGTACCCCCGCGGCGCCCGGCTCCACGGAGGCGAGCAGCGCGCGCAGCTCGTCCGGCCGGGGCCGGATGTGCAGGCCGTTCGCCGCCAGGAAGGCCCGGGCGGCGCCGAACCCGAGCATCCTGTTGCCGTGCTCCAGCGGGCGGAGCAGCACGAGGGTCTGGAGGAGCGCGGCGGCCTTGAGCGGTGCGGAGTCGTAGACCTCGTTCCGGAACACCTCGGCCGTCGTGCGGTGGGCCGCCGCGATCAGCGCGCCGTGGTCGTGCACGCCCGGCGCACCGGGCAGCCGTCTGGCGGCCCACAGGAGCTGCCGGGCGTCGATGTGGTGGACGGTCATGTGAGGGCGGACCTCCCGTCCGGGGCGTCCGGAGGCGCGTCCGATGGCGAGCCGCCCGGCGGTGCGCCATCCGGCGGTGCGCCATCCGGCGGTGTGCCGTCCGTCGACGTGCCGTCCGTCGACGCGCCGTCCGCCGCGTCCGCGAGCACCCCGCCGTACAGCGCCAGCGTCTGGGCGAACGCCTGCTGGAAGCGGTCCTCGAACTCCGTTCTCCGCAGGGTCGTGACGACGAACTCCTGCATCGTCATCCCGCGCTCGGCGGCCCGTGCCTTGACCGATTCGAGAGTCTCGCTGTCTATGCGCACGCTGAGCATCCTGGTGGCCATGCGGTTATGTTTGCGGCTTGTCTGCGCAGGCCAAAGCGGAAGTTCACGTTCGGGTGGACGCTGATGGAAAGAGATCGGGAAGTGCCGTCAGGCAGACCTCCGGTGCCTTTCCGATGCCTTTCCGGTGATCGAAGAGCGCGGCAGACTGATCGCATGAGACTCTTCGCGGCCGTCCTCCCGCCCGACGCGTGCGCGGCGGAGCTGGCCGGGGCGGTGACCCGGCTCCGCCGGCTGCCCGGCGCGGACGACCTGCGCTGGACCGGGCAGGACGGCTGGCACTTCACGCTCGCGTTCTTCGGCGAGGTCCCGGACGACGTGCTGCCCGGCCTCCGCGAGCGGCTGGCCCGGGCCGCCCGCCGGCACCCGCCCTACCCGCTGCGGCTCGCGGGCGGCGGCCGGTTCTCCGACCGGGTGCTGTGGGCCGGGGCCGAGGGCGATCGGGCGGCCATGCGCGGGCTCGCCGGCTCGGTGGCGGCCGGTGCGCGCCGGGCCGGGGTGGCGATGGACCAGCACGTCTCGTACACCCCGCACCTCACCCTCGCCCGGAGCCGGACGGGCGCGGTGGACCTGAAGCCGTTCGTGGCGGAGCTGGCCGGGTTCCGGAGCGCGGAGTGGACGGTGGCGGAGCTGGTGCTCGTCCGCAGCAACCTGCCGCCCGGCGGGGCGCCCGGGGCCCGTCCCCGCTACGAGACGGTGGCGGGCTGGCCGCTGGGACGCTGAGGCGTCCGGTTACGCTCGATGACGTGGACCCCAAAACCCGGAACCGGATCATGTCCGGCCTTTTCGCCCTGCTGCTCGTCGTCGTGATCGTGGCGGCGGCCCTGCGCTGACGCGTCCGCACGGAGCCGACCGGGGCCGTGCGGAGGGTGCGAGCCGGGGTCGTACGGAGCCAATCGGGGTCGTACGGCGCGAACCAGGATCGTACGGCGCGAACCAGGATCGTACGGACAGCGCGCGGAGCACCGGACGGACCACCGCGCGGGCTCCCGCCCCAGCCCGAAAGCAGTCGCCCCGAACCGTCACCCCCGAACCGGTCACCCGCTCAGCCGCGCCCCCGCTCGGACCCCCCGCGCCGCCCGTCTCCGGATCGAAGGTCCCCGGTTCGCGCGTCCCCGGATCGCCCCACCACGGCCTCCAGGCGCAGGGTCCGCTGGACGAGCCCCTCGGCGACGTCGGCCAACCGGACGTGATGGCTCTGGGCGTAGTGCCGCAGGATCACCCCGGCCTCCGCGACCGGGACCCGCGCGTACTCGGCGATCATGCCCTTGGCGATGTCGAGCGTGCCCTTGACCGCGATGGCGCTCTGCGTGCGGGTCAGGATGTCCTCGGGCCGGGTGGGCTCGCTCGACCAGTGCAGCAGGGCCAGCGCGGCGACGTCGGCGAGCGCCTGGGCGAGCCGCTCGTCCTCAGGGGCCAGCGGTCCCGGCCGGGTGCGGAAGAGGCCCAGCGTGCCGATCGTCCGCTCGTGCAGCCGCAGCGGCAGGGCGTGCACCGCCCGGAAGCCCGCGTCGAGGGCGAAGGGCGCCAGCCCCGGCCAGCGGTCCCGCTCCCGTGTCAGGTCGTCGACGTCGACGCGGTGACCGGCGTGGTAGCAGTCGACGCACGGCCCGACACCGGCGTGCAACTGCAGCAGCTCCATGAGGGCGGCCTCGTCGGAGGAGACACCCATGGTGCGCAACCGCCCCCGTCCGTCGGCCATCAGGACGCCGGCCGCGTCGGTGTCGAGCAGGGTCACGCAATGGCTGACGAGGCGGTGGAAGAGCCCGAGCGGATCGAAGTCGTCCGCGAGGGTGTCCGCCAGCTGGACGAACGCCTCGGTGAGCTGCTGTTCCCGACCCATGTCAGTCTCCTGTTCCCAGACCTGAGTCACTGTCGTGAAAGGCGATTCTCCGGTCGATGATGTCCCGGGCGATCTCGGTCGCGGTCCTCCCGAGCGCGAAGGCGCGCGCCCGGATCCTGGCCAGGGCGTCCTCGGCGCTCAGGTCGAGCTGCACCATGACCATCCCGACCGCCTGGTGCACCTCCTCGTGGCCGGCCTCCGCGGTTTCCAGCCACCGGGCGGTCTCGTCCGGTCCCACGGGCTGGTCGTGGTTCATGCCGAGGACGACGAGGGTGACGGCGTCCGCGATCATCAACGCGGTCCGCACCTTGGCCGCGCTCAGGGCCCCGGTCTTGGTGCTGTAGAGGTCCAGCGTGCCCAGGGCCGTGGTGGCGGTGCCGAGCGGCATGGAGAACACCGCCTCGACGCCCTTCTGCACGGCCTGCCGGGCGAACATGGGCCACCGCTGCGGGTCCGGGCCGCCGAGGAGGTCCGGGGCGAACACCGGGGCGGCCAGCGCTCCGGCCTGGAGGCAGGGCCCCTCGCCGAGCGTGTACTGGAGCTCGGCCAGTTCTGCCGCGACGTTGTCGGTGGCGCACAGGGTTATTCGTACGTCACCGCCGGAGACGACGGAGATCGACGCCCCGGAAACCGGCAGCAGCCGGGGGCAGGCCGCGCACAGCCGCGCCGGGACCTGCTCGGGCGGCACGCCCCGCATGGTGGCGGTCAGCTCCCGCGCGACTTCCGCCTGCTCGTTCATCCGGTCCTCGGACGCCCGGCGGTATCCGCCACCGTGCAGGAAGTCGTCGCCGTGGTCGGGATCGGTCTGCACGGAACTCACCCCTGTCTGTGGGTCTCCCTGCCATGGTTCGGCATCGGGTCCGATAGGGCCCGCGCACCGGCCCGTGCGGGTGGCGCCGAGCAGGCCGGGTACGAGCCATGTGCCCGGACGATACGCCGTATCCTGCCTGATCAGGCGAGTGCACCCGACTCCGCGGGCAGGTACGGCCCGCCGACCCCCCACCCCTGGTGCAGGGCGTCCGCGAACGCCGCCGCGATCCGGTGCTCCCCCGAGGGCGAGGGGTGGGTGCCGTCGTACGTGTCCCGGTCCAGGTCGTAGTCCGGGGGAGGGGACGCGAGCAGCAGCGGGGAGGACGCGGTGTCGAGATCGGCGACGGTCTTGGCGAGGAGTTCGTTGAACCGCGCGCATTCGGCGCCGAAGGGCTCGTCCGTCCACGCCCGTATGTTGGGGATCACCGGCATCAGGACGGCGCGGACGCGGGCGTTGCCCTCCCTGGCCGCCGTGACGAAGCGGCGGACGTTCTCGGCGGTCTGCTCGGCGTTGGTGTAGAAGCCCAGGTCGATGAGGCCGAGGGAGACCAGCAGCGTGTCGGCCCGGTGCTCGCGCACCGCGTCGCCGATCAGCGGTGCCATGTGCAACCAGCCCTCTCCCCACCCGGCGAGGTGCCGGCGGGCCGCCTCGGGGAAGGCGGCGTCGGCGTAGTCGTACGAGACGGCGGCGTCCGCGTGCGGCGCGTACAGGGCGTCGCGCGGGCCGACGATCCGGTACGGGCCGCCGTAGGTCCGGTTCAGGTGCGACCACATGCGATAACGCCAGGTGAAGTCGCCGGCGCTGCCGATGGTCATGCTGTCGCCGACGAAGAGGATCCGCATGCGGACATGATGACGGACGGGCGTTACCGGCCGGTACGGGGGCCTGGGCGCCCGTCGTGAGCGTGTGCGCCGGTCGGCTCCCCTCCGCCGCTCCCTCTGTCCCCCCGTCCCTCCGCCTCCGTCCTCCCGTCCCGCCAACCCGCCGTCCCCCGGATGGCAGGCTTGGCGCATGCGATCGCTACTGTGCGCGGCCGGTGCCGCGGGAGTCCTGCTGCTGCCGGCCGCCGCCCCCGCGTTGGCCGCCCCCGCGTCGTCCGCCGCTGCCGCCGACGACGCGGGCTTCACGATCGAGGACCCCCGGATCACCGAGTCCAGCGGCCTGGCCGCCAGCCGCGCCCACCCCGGCGTCTACTGGACCCACAACGACAGCGACGACGGCCCGTACGTCTACGCCGTGGACGGCCGCACCGGACGGACGGTGGCCACCATCACCCTGGGCGGCATAGGCGCGCCGCGTGACGTGGAGGCGATCTCCGTCGGCCCCGACGGCGACGTGTACGTCGGCGACATCGGCGACAACCTCGGCGGCACCTGGAAGAACGTCTGGATCTACCGCTTCCGCGAACCGGCCGACCTGCGCGACCAGACCGTCCGGGCCACCCAGTACACCGCCACCTACGCCGACGGCCCGCGCGACGCGGAGGCGCTGATGGTGCACCCCAAGACGGGGCGGGTCTACATCGCCAGCAAGAAGAAGACCGGCGGCGCGCTGTACGAGGGACCGGCGCACCTTTCTCCGGACGGCGGCGGCATCGTCTTCCGCAAGGTGCGCGACGTCGACCTGTGGGTCACCGACGGGGCCTTCTCGCCGGACGGGACGCGGCTGGTGCTGCGCGGCTACTTCGGCGCCCGGATGTACCGATGGTCGGACGAGACGGCGCGGGACCTCGGCCAGGTGGACGTGCCGTTGCAGATCCAGGGCGAGTCGGTCACCTTCACGCCGGACGGCCGGACGCTGCTGTACGGGTCGGAGGGCGAGGGCAGCAGGGTGCAGCCGGTGGAGCCCAAGGGGGAGCAGCTCCCGGAGAACGCGGCGAAGGACGGGAACGCGGGGAAGGACGGCGGCGCGACGACCGGCCCGAGCGGCGCGCAGGGCAAGGACGCGGGGGACGGGGACGGCCTGCGCGGCCCGGCCCTGTGGGCGGTGCTGGCCGCGGCGGGGGCCGTCCTGGTGGGGATGGCGGTACGGAAGGTGCTGCGGCGGGGGTGAGGGGGAGCGCTGACGAGGTCTCTCCAGGGTGGGAGCCCCACCCTAGGGTGAGCGGCGCCGTGCGGGGAGCCTCGTTCAGCTCTCCTTCACGTCCGGCTTCTGGGCGGGCTTCCCGTCAGGCTCCTCGGCGGGCTTCCCGGTCCGCTCGCGCTCCTGACAGAGGCCTCCCGTCCGCTCACGCTCCTCGCCGAGATCTCCCGTCCGCTCACCCTCCTCGGCCGGGGCGCCGAGATCGGCCGCGCCTTCCCCCCGGCCCTCGCCGAGCTGCCTGCCCCGTTCCTCGATGAAGCGGGCGAACCCGTCCAGAAGGCTGCGCAGGCCCAGTTCGAAGACCTCCTCGCTGCTCCCGGCGAAGGCGTCCTCGGAGAGGGCGGCCATCCGGGGGTACCGGCCGCTCGCCATGACCTCGGACAGGATCGGCTCCTGGGCCTTCCAGAAGTCCTCGTCGCTGATGCCGGTGCGCTGTTCGGCGCGGGCGGAGTTGAGCTGGGTGCGCGCGGTGCCGGTGACGAAGCCGTCCAGGGCCACCAGGACGTGCACCTTCTCCTGGTCGGTCAGGCCGGTCCCGGCCAGGCCCCCGAGGGTGAACTCCAGGCTGTCCAGCGCGTTGGGCCCCAGCAGCGGACGCGCCTGATCGACCTGGAGGAGCCACGGGTGGAGCTGGTGGAGCCGCCAGATCCCGCGTGCGGTGGTTTCCAGGACGGCGCGCCAACCCGCCGCGCCGGGGTCGGGGCGGGGGCCGTAGTCGATCCCCACGACCTCGTCGAGCATCAGGTCCAGCAGCTCGGCCTTGCCGGGGACGTACCGGTACAGGGACATCGTGCCGACGCCCAGTTCCGCGGCGACCCGGCGCATGGACAGGGCGCCGATCCCTTCGGTGTCGGCGACCGCCACCGCCGCGGTGACGATCCGGTGCAGGGTCAGGCCGGGCTTCGGCCCCCGGCTGGGCCGGTCGCCGGTGCCCCAGAGGAGCTCCAGGCTGCGCGACACATCGCCGTCGCCACTGTGTTCCGTCGTCATGATCCCCGCATCCTAAGCGGTGCCAAAAAACTGGGTACGTCGTACGCGCTTTAGGGTACGGTGTACCCAGTTTGGAAGGGGAGCCTATGAAGACGCCCGAACTCGCGGTACACGCCGAGGACTTGGTGAAGCGTTACGGAACCAAACACGCCCTGGACGGCCTCCACCTGACCGTCCACCCCGGCACCGTGCACGGCCTGCTCGGACCGAACGGCGCCGGGAAGACCACCGTCGTCCGCATCCTGGCCACCCTGCTGCGGCTGGACGGCGGACGCGCCCGGGTCGCCGGCCACGACGTGACCCGCGCACCGCGCGCGGTGCGCCGCCGCATCGGCCTGGCGGGCCAGTACGCCGCCGTGGACGAGATCCTCACCGGCCGGCAGAACCTGGAGATGTTCGGCCGGCTCTTCCACCTCGACGCGCGGCGCGCCCGCGCCCGCGCGACGGAGCTGCTGGCCCGGTTCGCCCTGACCGACGCGGCGGACAAGCAGGTCAAGGCCTACAGCGGCGGCATGCGGCGGCGGCTGGACCTGGCCTCCAGCATGATCCTCGCGCCCGACGTGCTGTTCCTGGACGAACCGACCACCGGCCTCGACCCGCGCAGCCGCAACGAGGTCTGGGAGTCGGTCCGCACCCTCGTCGCCTCGGGGACCACGGTGCTGCTCACCACCCAGTACCTGGACGAGGCGGACCAGCTGGCCGACCGGATCTCCGTCATCGACAGCGGCCGGACGATCGCCGACGACACGCCGGACGGCCTCAAACGCGACATCGGCGGGGACAGCGTCGAAGTCGTCCTGCGCACGGCGGCCGACCTGCCGCGGGCGCGGGCCGTGGTCGCCCGGGTGGCGGCGGACGGTGCGGAACCGGCGGTGGACGAGGACGAGCGACGGATCGGCGTCCCGGTCACGGACGGCGTGGCCGCGCTGACCGAGGTGGCCCGCACCCTCCAGGACGAGGGGCTGGGCGTCGCGGACATCGGCCTGCGCCGCCCGACCCTGGACGAGGTCTTCCTGCGGCTGACCGGGCACCGGGCGCAGGAGCGGCCGGGGGACGCGGCGGGCGCGGCGGACACGGCGGGTGAGGCGGGCGAGTCCGACGCGGCGGGCGAGGCGGACGCCGGGAAGCCGCCCCGCGGCGACGGTGCCGCCCCGGCGGCCCGTACGGCCTCCCGCGACGCCGGACCCGCGGCCCCTGTCACGACGACCCCGCAGGGCTCGCGGCCTCCCCAGTCCCCGGGGCGGACGACCGCGCCGCCGCACGGCAATGCCACCGCCACCGCCACCCCGAACGGAAAGGAACCCGTCGCATGACCAGCCCCGCCCCCCTGGCGGCCGGCCCGGACACGCTCACCCTGTCCGACCCCGAGCCCAAGGACCTCGCCACCGGGCCCGAGCGCCGCGCCTACTGGGCCGTCGTCGACTGCTGGACCATCGTGCGGCGCGAGCTGACCCACCTCGTCAAGCAGCCGGCCAACATCGCCTGGCAGCTCGGCTTCCCGGTGGTCTCCGTCCTCCTGTTCGTCTACGTCTTCGGCAGCGCCATGCAGGTGGGGCCGGGTGTGGACTACAAGGACTACGCCATGCCCGGCATGTTCGCGATGACCATCGCCTTCAGCTTCATGAACACCGCGGTGCTCATGGTCGTCGGCAAGGAAAAGGGCGTCATGGACCGCTTCCGCTCCATGCCGATGGCGCCGTCGGCGGTGGTCAGCGGGCGCGGGGTCGCCGACGTGATCGGCGCCGTCATGGACCTGGCGGTGCTGGTCGTGATCGCCTACTGCGTCGGCTGGCGCCCCCACGGCAGCATGCTCGCCACACTCGGCGCCTTCGGCCTGCTGATGCTGTTGCGCTTCGCGCTGACGTGGATCGGCGTCTTCCTCGGCCTGCTGGTGCCCAACCAGGAGGCGGCGGGCGGCCTGTTCGCGGTGGCCTTCCCCTTCGGGATGATCTCCAGCGTCTTCACGCCGCCGTCGATGATGCCGGACTGGCTGGGCGCGATCGCGATGTGGAACCCGGTCTCGTCGACGGCCAACGCCATCCGCGAACTGTTCGCCGGCCCGGTCACCACCGGCGACAGCTGGGTGGAACAGCACGCCGTCCTGATGGCGATCCTGTGGCCGCTCGCCCTCACGGCCGTCTTCCTGCCCCTGGCGGTCCGGCGCTACCAGCGGCTGAGCCACTGAGGCACCGGGGTGCCCCATGACGCGCGCGACCCCGGCCCCGCGTGATCGGGGGCCGGGGGCGCGCGATGTCCGCCGTGGCCCGTGTGCCGTATCGGGATCGGGCCGGGCTCAGAGCTTGTCGATCACGTAATCCACGCAGGCGGTCAGCGCCTCGACGTCCGCCGGGTCGATCGCCGGGAACATCGCGATCCGGAGCTGGTTGCGGCCCAGCTTGCGGTACGGCTCGGTGTCCACGATGCCGTTGGCGCGCAGCGCCTTGGCGACGGCCGCCGCGTCCACCTCGTCGTCGAAGTCGATGGTGCCGATGACCTGCGACCGCTTGGCCGGGTCGGCGACGAACGGGGACGCGTACTTGGAGTCCTCGGCCCACCCGTACAGCGTGCGCGCGGAGGACGCGGTGCGCTCCACGGCCCAGTCCAGGCCGCCCTGGCCGTTGATCCACTTGAGCTGCTCGTTCAGCAGGAAGAGGGTGGCCAGTGCCGGGGTGTTGTACGTCTGGTTCTTCAGCGAGTTGTCGATCGCCGTGGGCAGCGAGAAGAACTCCGGGACGTGCCGGCCGGAGGCGTGCACGGCCCGCGCGCGCTCCAGGGCGGCGGGGGAGAAGACGCCGATCCACAGGCCGCCGTCGGCGGCGAAGGACTTCTGCGGCGCGAAGTAGTAGACGTCGGTCTGCGCGATGTCCACGGGCAGGCCGCCGGCGCCGGAGGTGGCGTCCACCAGGACCAGCGCGCCCTCGTCGGCGCCCGCCACCCGCCGGATGGGCGCGGCGACACCGGTGGAGGTCTCGTTGTGGGTGAAGGCGTAGACGTCCACGCCCTGCTCGGCCCGCGGCTCCGGGTGGGTGCCCGGGTCGGAGGCGATGACGGTGGGCTCCTCCAGCCAGGGCGCGAGCTTGGCGGCCTTGGCGAACTTGGAGGAGAACTCGCCGAACGACAGGTGCTGGGACTTGCGCTCGATCAGACCGTGCGTCGCGATGTCCCAGAAGGCCGTCGACCCGCCGTTGCCGAGGACGACCTCGTACCCCTCGGGCAGCTTGAACAGGTCGCGCACGCCTTCGCGCACCGCGCCGACCAGGTTCTTGACCGGGGCCTGGCGGTGGGAGGTACCGAGGAGGGAGCTTCCGGTGGCGGCCAGGGCGTCGAGCGCCTCCGTACGCACTTTGGACGGGCCCGCGCCGAAGCGTCCGTCGGCGGGCTTGATGTCAGCGGGGATCTGGATATCAGCCACGTAGGTCAGCCTAATCTGTGGGCGGACGGCGCTCCGAGGAGAGTCCAGCCGGTGAGACGGGGGCCGCTGTGGCATGGGCACCGTAGAGCGACAGGAGAGACGCGACGGCACGGCCCAGCTCGTCGCGCACTTCAGGCGGCCCCAGCACTTCCAGCGACTCCCCGAACTGGAGCAACTGCCGAACGGCCTTCAACTCCGCGAACACGATCTCGACCGGCACCCAGGGGCCGGCACCGCCGTCCCCTTCCATCCCCTCTGCCTTCTTCTCCGTTCCTTCCGTCCCCTCCGACTGCTCCGTCTTTCCTTCCACCTCCCTCGTCCCCTTCGCCCTCTCCGTGCCTTCCACCCTGCCCGTCTCTTCCGCCTCGCCCGTCTCTTCCGCTCCCCCCGTCCCGTCCGGCCCCCCGGACACCAGCGCCCCGCCCAGGATCCGCGCGGCCATGTCCAGTCGGCTGTGCCGTATCCGCGCCCGTACCCGCACCCGGGCGGGCCGGTCCTCCACCCGGCTGCGCAGGGTGTCCCACACGTCGGCCAGCTCCACGCCCTCCCGGCGCCGTACCGGGGCGTCGGTGACGGTGGCCGAGGCCATCCGCTCCACCCGGAACAGCCGGGGCACCCCGCGCCGGTCCGCGACGAGGTACCAGGTCCCGGCCTTGGCGACGAGCCCGTACGGATCGACCGTGTACGTGCTCGGGCGGGAGTCGCCCGCGTGCCGGTAGCGGATGCGCAGCCGCCGGTCCGTGAAGACGGCGGTGTGCAGCGCGTCCAGCTCTACGGGCGGACGGGGACCGGACATCCAGCGGTCCGGATCGACCAGGATGCGGCGGCTGGTGAGCTCCGCGGCGGGACGGTGCGGAGCGGGCAGCGCGGCCATCACCTTGCGCAGCGCCGAACCGAGCGCGCCGTCCAGCCCGAGCGCGGCATGCGTCCCCTGCGCCGCCAGGACGAACAGCGCCCGGGACTCGTCACCGGTCAGCCCCGTGACGTCCGTCCGGAACCCGGGCAGCAACGCGATCCCGCCGTACCGGCCCCGCTCCGCGTACACGGGCACCCCGGACGCCGACAACGCCTCGACATCGCGGTAGATCGTACGAACGGACACCTCCAGCCGTTTGGCGAGCTCGGCGGCCGACACCCGGCCCCGCGTCTGGAGCAGCAACAGGATCGAGAGCAGACGGTCGGATTTCATCGGGGACAGTGTCGCCGCTGCCTTCGCGGAAAGGCGACGCGGACGGTGCGCCCGTCCCCGCCCCGGGCGGTTTCCGTAGCGCGGAGGGCCACCCGCCCGGCTGACATGTCGGCGTACGTACGAGGGGAAGGGGGCCCGACCCCCTACCGTGAGCCGCATGTCCACCCCTGAGCTGATCCGCATCGTCTCCCGCGACTCGCCCATGGCCCTGGCCCAAGTGGAACGCGTCCGCGCGGGCCTGGCGGCGCTGCATCCGGGGCTGCGGACGGAGGTGGTGCCGGTCAAGACCACCGGGGACAAGTGGATGGGGGACCTGGGGGCGGTGGAGGGGAAGGGGGCGTTCACCAAGGAGGTCGATGCCGCTCTCCTCGCGCACCAGGCGGACCTGGCGGTGCACTGCCTCAAGGACGTGCCCGCCGATCGGCCGCTGCCTGAGGGCACGGCCTTCGCCGCGTTTCTCGAACGGGACGACATCCGTGACGCGCTGGTCCACCCGGGCGGGCTCGGCCTCGACGAACTGCCGGCCGGGACGCGGATCGGCACCTCCTCCACGCGCCGTGCGGCGCAACTCGCCGCCTCGCACCCTCACTTGCGGTGCGTTCCGTTCCGGGGCAACGCCAACCGACGGCTGGCCAAGCTCGCCGCGGGAGAGGCCGACGCGGTGCTGCTGGCGGTGTCCGGCCTGGAGCGCATCGGCCGGGCGGAGGTGATCAGCGAGGTGCTGCCGCCCGAGGTGATGATGCCGCCGATCGGGGCGGGCATCCTGGCCCTCCAGTGCCGTGCCGACGATCAGCGCACCATCGGCACCGTCAGCGGACTCGGTGACCCGCGCACCCATCGAGAGGCCACCGCCGAACGCATGTTCCTGCACGTCCTCCAGGGCCACTGCAACTCACCCGTCGCCGGTTACGCGAGGGCGGAGCGCGACGGTGGCCTGTCCCTCCGGGCGTGCGTGTTCACGCCGGACGGCAAGCGCGTCCTCAACGCCCACGAATGGGCCGGGCCGCTGGACCCCGCCACGCTCGGCACCGCCGTCGCGGTCGCCCTCCTGCGCCAGGGAGCCCGCGAGCTGATCGACAGCATCGCGCACTGAGGGGGAGGGGCTCGCGCTGGGCCGGGTGTTGGGGGACAACGTCCATATATCGGCGGGGAGTTGGGGGCATCGGCGGTGCGTCGGCGGGGCGGGCGACCGTGCGGTCGTCGTGAAAGGCCCCGCGGCAAGGCCCGGTCTCTCGCACAGAACACCCGCGCCACCTGCTGACCGCCCCGCCCGCTCCGGGGCAGTCTGTCCCCATGGCTGATCCCAACCCCGTTCCCGGTCCCGTTTCCAACCCCGTTCCCGGTACTGGTCCCGATCCTCGCCGCACCCCCTCCGAGAAGACCGCCGCCGACGACCTCGCCCGTGCCCTGCGCCGGGCCGTCCGCGGCGAGGTGTCCGTCACCGCGGGCGACCGGGCGCTGATGACCATGGATGCGTCCAACTACCGCCGCGTGCCGCGCGCCGTGGTCGCGCCCCGTGACGCGGAGGACGTGGCGGCGGCGCTGCGGGTGTGCCGGGAGCGCGGGGTGCCGGTGGTGGCGCGGGGCGCCGGGACGTCCATCGCCGGGCAGGCGACGGGCGTCGGTGTCGTCCTGGACTTCACACGGCACATGCGGCGCGTCGTGGCGCTGGACGCGGAGGCCCGTACGGCCGTGGTGCAACCCGGTGTGGTGCTGGACGACCTGCGGGCGGCGGCGGGCGGCCACGGCCTGACCTTCGGCCCGGACCCGTCCACCCACAGCCGGTGCACGCTCGGCGGCATGATCGGCAACAACTCCTGCGGCGCGCACTCGGTGGCCTGGGGGACCACCGCAGACAATGTCTACGCCCTGGACCTGCTCACCTACGGCGGCGAACGGGTACGGGCCGGGCGCGGCACGGCGGCCCTGGACGCGCTGCCCGAGCGGCTGCGGGACGGCGTCCGGACCCTGGTGGACGGGAACCTGGCCCTGCTGCGCACCGGCTACCCCGACCTGCCGCGCCGCATCTCCGGCTACGCCCTGGACGCGCTGCTCCCCGAGCGCGGCATCGACCTCGCGCGGGCGCTCACCGGCAGTGAGGGAACGCTCGGCGTCCTCACCGAGGCGACCGTGCGGCTGGTGGACGCCCCGAAGGCCCGCGTGCTGGCCGTCCTCGGGTACCCGGACGAGTCCGCCGCGGCCGAGGCCGCCCACACCCTCCTGCCGCACCGGCCGCTGACCGTCGAGGGCATGGCCGCCGACCTGGTGCCCGGCGCCACCGGCCTGCCCAAGGGCGGCGCCTGGCTGTTCGTCGAGATGGGCGGCGACACCCCCGCGGAGGCGCGGGCGCGTGCCGAACGGCTGTGCCGGGCCGCGTCCGACGGCACGGTGGACCACGCGGTGGTCCACGACCCGGCGGGTCAGCGCGCCCTGTGGCGCGTCCGGGACGACGCGGCGGGCACCGCCACCCGCGTCCCCGCCCACGCGGGCGGCGGCGAGGCGTGGCCCGGCTGGGAGGACTGCGCGGTCCCGCCCGCCCGCCTCGGCGCCTACCTGCGGGACTTCCGCGCGCTGCTGGCGGAGTACGGGCTGCGCGGCACGCCGTACGGGCACTTCGGCGAAGGCTGCGTCCACGTACGGATCGATTTCGATCTGCTGACCGAGCCGGGCGTGGCCCGGTTCCGCGCCTTCTCGCAGGACGTGGCGGAGCTGGTGGTCGCGCACGGCGGCTCGCTGTCCGGCGAGCACGGCGACGGCCAGGCGCGCGCCGAACTGCTGCCGACGATGTACGGGGACGAACTGGTCGGCCTCTTCACGCGGTTCAAGGACCTGTGGGACCCGGCGGGCGGCCTCAACCCCGGGATGGTCGTGCGGCCCGCCCGCCTGGACGAGAACCTGCGCTTCGCGCCGCTGCCGAGGCGTCCCGTCCCGGTGGCGTTCGGGTTGCCGCACGACGGGGATGACTTCTCGGCGGCGGTCCGCCGGTGCGTCGGCGTGGCCAAGTGCCGGGAGACGGCGCCTCGTTCGGCGAGCGGCAGTGTCATGTGCCCGTCCTTCCGGGTGACGGGCGAGGAGCGGCACTCCACCCGAGGGCGCGCCCGTCTGCTGCACGAGATGCTGGCCGGCGAGGTGATCACCGACGGCTGGCGCTCGGAGGAGGTGCGGGACGCCCTCGACCTGTGCCTGTCCTGCAAGGGCTGCCGCAGCGACTGCCCGGCCGGCGTGGACATGGCCACGTACAAGGCGGAGTTCCTGCACCACCACTACGCGGGCCGCCGGCGCCCCGCCGCCCATTACTCGATGGGCTACCTACCGCTGTGGCTGCGCGCCGCCGCCCCCGCCGCCCCGGTGCTCAACGCGCTCGCCCGCACACCGCTGGCCGCCGTTGCCAAACGGCTGGGCGGCATCGCCCCTGAGCGCGATCTGCCTCGGTTGGCGTCGCCCACTTTCGTCCGGTGGTGGCGGGAGCGGCTGCGGCGGGATGAGCGCGCGGGAGGGCTCCCGGCCCGCGAAGTCCGGCTGGGCCGCGTTCTGCGGAAGGACGCGGACGGGGAGCCGGACGCCCGGGAACGGACCGCCCGGACGGTCGTCCTGTGGCCCGACACCTTCACCAACCACCTCACTCCCCAGGTCGGACGCGCCGCCGTCCGCGTGCTGGAGGCCGCCGAGTTGAATGTCGTGCTGCCGTCGTCGGGCCACCTGCCCTCGGACACGGAGGGAGCAAGAAGGATCTCCGTACTTCGCGCCGCCGGACGTCGCACGTCCCTGTGCTGCGGGCTGACCTGGGTCTCCACCGGGCAGCTCGACCGGGCCCGGAAGGTCATGCGGCGCACCGTGGACGCGCTGTGGCCGATGGTGGCGGAGGGGCTCGCGGTGGTCGTCCTGGAACCGAGCTGCGCCGCGGCCCTGCGCACCGACCTGCCGGAGCTGCTGTCCGCCGATCCGCGCGCCGCCCGGGTCGCCGCCGCCGTCCGGACCTTCGCCCAGGTCCTGGAGGAACGCGCTCCCGACTGGACGCCCCCGCGCGTCGACCGCCCCGCCGTCGGGCAGACGCACTGCCACCAGCACGCGGTCCTCGGCGACGCGGCCGAACGCCGGCTGCGCGCCCGGGCCGGGCTGACGGGCGAACTGACCGGCGGGTGCTGCGGCCTGGCGGGCAACTTCGGTTTCGAGCGGGGGCATTACGAGGTGTCCACCGCCTGCGCCGAGGAACGCCTGCTGCCCTCCCTGCGGGAGGCGGGCTCCGGCGCGGAGGTGCTCGCGGACGGGTTCTCCTGCCGCACGCAGATCGACCAGCTCGCGGGACGGCGGGCCCGGCACCTGGCGGAGGTGCTGGCGGAGCGGCTGTGAGGGGTCTCTGCCACGCGGAAATCAAGTGCCGCGTACGCGGGTCGGGCCGTAGCGTGAGCGCGTGGAACCGTCTCCCAACGAACCGAGACCTCAGGGGAACGCGCGGCCTGTCGTCGAGCCGGGGCGTCAGGGGAACGCGCGGCCTGTCGTCGAGCCGGGGTCTCAGGGGGACGCGCGGCCCGTCGTCGAGCCGGGGTCTCAGGGGGACGCGCGGCCCGTCGTCGAGCCGGGGCGTCAGGGGGACGCGCGGCCTGCCGCCGAGCCGGGGTCTCAGGGGAACGCGCGGCCCGGCACCGAACCGGCACCTCAGGGGAATGCACGCCCCGCCCTTCCGTTCCCCTGCGAGATCCTTCCCTCAGCCGAGGCCGCTGCCCCGCAGCACGTCGGCCACGCGTCCGCCGTTCCCGCGCACACCGTCCCCGCGCCTGCCGTTCCCGCGCCCGCCGTCCCCGCGCCCCCTGAAACCGTCACCCCCGCGAAACGGGCGGGGGGCCCGGCGAAGAGCTCGGCGACGAGTGGTCGGCTGACCTCCGTGGCGCTGGTGCTCGGCGGGATCGTCTCCGTCCAGTTCGGGTCGTCGCTGGCCGTGCTGCTCTTCCCCCGGGCGAGCGCGCTGGGTGTCGTCACCCTGCGCCTGGTCGTCGCCGCGCTGGTGCTGCTCGTCTTCTCGCGTCCCAAGGTGCGCGGGTACGGCCGGGGCGACTGGGCCACCATCGTGGCCTTCGGCGTCGCCCTCGCCGGCATGAACTCGCTCTTCTACCAGGCGGTGGACCGCATTCCGCTGGGCGCGGCGGTGACCTTGGAGTTCCTGGGCCCGCTGATCCTGTCCGTGGTGATGTCGCGCCGCGCCCTGAGCCTGCTGTGGGCCGCGCTCGCGTTGGGGGGCGTGGCCCTGTTCGGCCGGGAAGGGGTCGACGGGCTCGACCCGGTGGGCGCGGCGTTCGCCCTCGCGGCGGGCGCGTTGTGGGCCGCGTACATCGTGCTCTCGGCCCGTACGGGGCGGCGTTTCCCGCAGGTGGACGGGCTGGCCCTGGCGATGGCCGTGGGGGCGCTGCTCAGCCTGCCGCTCGGGATCGCGACGGCGGGCACGGCCCTGATCGACCCGGTGACGCTGGGCCTGGGCGCGGCCGTCGCGCTGCTGTCCTCGGTCCTGCCCTACACCCTCGAACTGCTCGCCCTGCGCACCCTCCCCGCCTCCGGGCTCGCGGTCATGATGAGCCTGGAACCGGCCGCCGCCGCGACGGCCGGCTTCCTCGTCCTGGACCAGGCGCTGGGCTGGCCCGAGATCGCGGCCATCGCCTTGGTGGTGGTGGCGAGCGTTGGGGCCGTACGGAGTGCGGGGAGCGCGGCGTCGGGGTGAGGCGCTACCCGCGCTCCGTACGGGGACGCGCCGCCCAGGTCGTTGCCGCGTCCCTGGGCGGCGCCCGCAGATAGGCGATCGGGCTGATCGGTTACGAGCTACCGGGGCCGGGCCCGTGAGGCCGGTCCGGGTCCGTCAGGCCGCGACGGACCGTCCTCAGTTCGTCCGGCGACGGCGGGTGATCAGGACGGCCGCGCCGCCCGCGAGGACGGCGGCGCCGCCGATGAGGCCGACGGTGGGCAGGGCGTCGGAGGAGCCGGTCTGGGCGAGGTTGCCACCGCCGCCGGTCGGGAACTGGGCCGCGACCGCCACGACGCTCGGCGAGGCGTAGGGGGCACTGGGCCTGGCCGTCACGGGGGCGGTGGGCTTGGTGGGCACGGGGGAGCTGGTGGGCGTGTGCGTCACGGGCGCGGTGGGCTTCGGCGTGGTGGTGGCGCTGGTGCTCGGCTTGGGTGTCGACGTGGTGGGGGGCTTGGGCTTGCCGGTCGGGGCGGGCTTGTCCGTCGCGTTCACGAACTTGATCGATTTCTGGCCGGTGGAGCTCCCCAGGCAGGGGACGACACGACCGTCGGGCTTGGGGAAGCGGTAGGAGTCCACGAACGACACCTCGACGGAGACGTCCGCCCAGGTCATGTGTGCGGGCAGGTCCGCCTTGGCGCGCAGGCGCAGGTCATAGGTGACCGACTTCTTGGCCTTCAGGACACCGTTACGGACGAAGTGCTCGTAGTAGCCCAGCGGGATCCACTTCCCGGTTTCCCGGTTTTTGTACTCGACATCGACGAACGAGGCGACCACCGGGTCCTCGTCTTCCACCTGCCGCCATGTGTAGACGGCTGCGTTGAGCGTCGTCACATCCTTGTTGCTGATGTTGGTCACCGTCGCGTGGAAATTCCGCCAGCCCCCGCCCCGCACGACCGGTCCGTCGACATCGGTCTGGTTGAGCGTGAGCGTCTTCTGCTCGTAGTCCCCGTACGCGGTGGACACCGTCTCGCAGCCAGGCACCTTCTCCTCGGTGCGTGTGGCGCCTTGGGTGGCTTGGGTGCCTTCGGCGGCGTACGCGGCGGGGGCCACCAGCAGGGCGGCCGGGGCCAGCGTGGCCACGGCGACGGCCGTGGCCACGGTGTGGCGGAGCTTCATGCAGTCCTCTTCCCGTAGGAGACGTAAGGGTGCGCTCGGATGTTCGCGAGGCGTTCATGAGACGTTTGTGGCGGGAAGAGGGTTGTGTGGTTCGGGGAGTGAGCCCGGCCTCCCCGTGCCGGTGACGGCGTCCGAGGTCGGGCCGGGCCGTCCTCAGTTCGTCCGGCGTCGACGCGTGATCAGAACGGTCGCGCCGCCCGCGAGGACGGCGGCGCCGCCGATGAGGCCGATGGTGGGCAGGGCGTCGGAGGAGCCGGTCCGGGCGAGGTTGCCGCCGTTGCCGGTCGGCACGAACGCCGCCGGTACGACGCTCGGCGAGGCGGTGGCGCCGCCGGGCCTGGTCGTCGCGGGCGCGGGGTGGGCGGCCGTGGGCGTCGGGGAGCCGGTGGGCTTGGCGCCGGACGGCTTGCCGGCGGTCGGGTGGGGCTTGGACGGCTCGTTCGCGCTCGTGGTCGGCTTGGGCTTCGATGTGGTGGGGGCTTGGGCTTGGCGGTCGGGGCGGGCTTGTCCGACGCGTTCACGATGTGGATCAGGTTCTGGCCGGTGGGGCCCGCCGTGGCGCGCAGGCGCAGGTCGTAGGTGACCGACGCCGGGCCTTCAGCATGCCGTCCGTTACGAAGAGGCCGGTGGCGTCGTCACTCACGGGAGTCCACGCCCCGGTCCCCGGCGACTTGTACTCGACCTTGACGAACCGGCTCAGCGCCGGTTCGTCGTCCATCTGCCGCCAGGCGTAGGCGGCGACCCTGACCGGGGATATGTCCTTGTCGCTGGTGTTGGTTACCGTCACCCGCAAGGACCGTGGGCCACCGCCCGGCGCGAGCGGCCCGTCGGCGTCGGTCTGGAACAGCGTGAGGGAGTTGTCCCCGGAAGCCGTGATCTGCGGTAACGGGGCTCAGTCGGTCCGGGCGTCGCCTTCCCCGGCGGTGCCGTCCTGTTCCCGGTGCCGCGGACACCGGCAGGGCGGATAGACCGGAGAGCCGTTCTCGATCCCCTCCGGGTCGTCCGCCCGCACCAGCACCGAACGGAGATCACTGCGCTCCCCGTCCGGCCCGACCTGGTAGACGGCGATCGTCATTCGTCGTGGCCTCATGACTCGGCGCGCTCACGGATCCATGAGGCGAGGCGGCGCACTTCGTCGGCACCGGCCCCGCCGAGATGGACGAACCCCTTGCCCATGACGGGAAAGTCGCCCCGGAGCGACGGCAATTTCACTCCCACCAGGGCAAGCGCCTCGACCAACTCCCGTGCCGCTTCCCGGCCCTCCAATAGGGCGCCATCCCCGAAAGAGGGACTTCGCAGGCTGCTTTTCTCGTTCATGCCGCCACGATCGCGGAGCGTCACTAGCTTGGAAAGTGATGGCGCGCGTACGGAGCGTGACTGGTGTCCGTCGCGCATGGCTTGTGTCCAGGAGGTGAGTGATGGACCTCGAAAACGATGAGGCAGCGTCCGCAGTCGTGACGGTTTTCGGTGGTCAGCTGAAGATGTGCCGTGAGTTCGCCGGATTGTCCAGGGAAGAACTGGGCAAGCTGCTCGGCTATGCCATGCACACCATCAAGGCATACGAGTTGGCGACACGCATCCCTGAGGAGGCCACGGTGCTCAAGGCAGACGAAGTGTTGTCGGCCAGAGGAATGTTGAGTGCGTGGGTGCCCGTTCTGGCAGAGGTGCGCTTTTCGCCGTTTGTGAGGCCGCTGGCCAGGTACGAGGCGCATTGCGTCAGCCGGTACTCGTATGACCCTCTGGCGGTGCCCGGACTCTTGCAGACCGAGGAATACGCGCGTGCAGTGGTAGGCGCTGCTGTGCCGGCGATCACCGAAGGGGAAGTCGAACGCGGTGTTGGCGAACGGCTGGCACGGCAGGAGGTACTGGACCGTGAGAGCCCGCCCACAGTGAACTTCGTGATCGAGCAGTCAGCTCTTGAGCGTCCCATCGGAGGAAGTCGCACTCACCGTGCGCAATTGGAGCAGGTACTGAGGCGCGGAGAGCAACGAAGCCTGTCCATCCAAGTGATGCCTACAGGAGTGAAAGAACACCCTGGCATCGATGGTGGCATGATCTTGCTCGAAATGCCTGAGCGGCGCAAAGTCGGGTACATCGAGAGCCAGGCGAACCGCCAGTTGGTAACTGATCGCAAAGCGGTCAGTAGGCTGATGCTGCGGTACGACATGATCCGGACGCAAGCGCTTCCGACAAGCGAGTCAGCCGAAATCATCGAGAAGTTGGCGGGACAAGTATGAGCAGCGAGCCAATCTGGCGAAAGTCCAGCTACAGCGGTCCGCAAGGCGGCGACTGCGTCGAATTCGCCGCGGGCCACAGCACCGTTCGAGTCCGTGACTCGAAGAACCGGTCGGGACCCGCGCTCGCGGTGTGCCCCCGTGCATGGACCTCGTTCGTCCACTACGTACGGAGTCACCCGCGCGGCACCGTGTCAGCCGAGGGCTGAACCGACAGCACGAGGACACAGGGCCCGGCGACCGCTTACTCGCTCGCCGGGCTTCGTCCCTGCCGGAGGCGATGGGGCGACGTGGCCCTCTGCTGGACGAGGCGTTGCCGCCGAGCGCCGGGCCGTCGGCTGAACTCCGGACGGAGGAGGTCGCGGCTGACGATTCAGGTAAGAGACGCGCGTCGGGGCCAAGTGGCTGTCATGTTGGGAGGACGGCCGCTATGTCATGGTGAAAAATTGGTGGGGCCACTATGGGTGATCGGCGATGTTGGTTGAAGTCCACCTACAGCGGTAATGAAGGCGGTGACTGCGTGGAAGTCTCCACGTCCGGCGACGAGACGGTGCACGTACGCGACTCGTATAACCGCACAGGAGCGGTCATTGGCGCCAGTGCGGAGGCTTGGACGGCGTTGATTGATTTCGTGGCCGGTCATGGCTCCGAGGTGTAGCTTCTCGGCAATCAGCAGGGGAGTCGCTATGGGCGAAGAAGGTGCTTGGTCCAAGTCCAGTTACAGCGGCAACCAGGGCGGTGAATGTGTCGAAGTAGCCGTCACCCGTAACGTGGTTCGCGTGCGCGACTCGAAAGATCGTCTCGGCCCTGTCCTTGCGGTTTGCCCTGCGGATTGGGCGTCGTTCGTATCGTTTTCCGTGCGCGCCGGATGAGCTTCGGGCGCGCTACGTCGTTAGGTGATGATCAGTCGTCATGACTCCGACTCTCGCGGGTGCCTTCGTCAAGTCCTCGGCGAGTGGTCAGCAGGACAACTGCGTCGAGGTCGCCCCGCTCCCCGACGACGGCAAGGCCGTCCGCGACAGCAAGAATCGGCGCGGGGCCACTCTGTTCTTCACGTCCTCCGAGTGGTACGCGTTCGTTGAATGCGTAAAGGGCGAGAAGTTCTAGTCTCCGTTCGTAGCGAGCAGTGAAAGGGGAAGCCCCCGCATCCTGCGGGGGCTCCTTCGCGGTCGGTGGGGTTCAGCAGCCCGTCACCCACTTGTGGGACGAGATGTTGTCGTTCAGGGACTGGCCGGCTCCCGAGCCGTTGTTCGGGAAGGTGTAGTTGGCCAGGTTGTCCAGGTAGACGCCGCGTGCGACGCAGTAGGAGGCGCCGCCGTAGCTGAGGCCCCAGTACATGCGCACGTCGTCGTACGTCTCCTCGTAGCCGAAGTTCAGTACGGAGGAGGCTTGGTTGCGCAGCGAACAGCCGGAGTTCCAGTTCGTGGAGTTGCCCGACCAGCGGCAGCTCGTGCCGTTCTGGCCGGCGTGCAACCAGGCGTAGAAGTAGCCGTCGGCGGCGGGCGGCGGCGCGGTGGGACGGGCGGGCGCGGCGTTGGCGGTGGTCGGCAGGGCCAGGACGGTTCCGGCGGTGAGGGCCAGGGCCGCGAGGCCGGTGCGGATTCTGCGGGTGGTCGGGGTCATCGGTTCCTCCTAGGAGTGTGTGGACGGGGAACGGGCTGGGCTGGGTGCGACGGCGCGGGCGCGTGGCAGGGCGGCGTGTTCGCGCCGGAGCCGGTCTTGGAGCGCCGTGCGGTACTGGGTGCGCAACGTCGCGTCGTAATGGCGGTCGAGGCGGCGCGCGGTGGCGGCGAGGCCGCTGTCGCGGGCGCACCGGGCCTCGTCCACCGCGGTGGCGATCTCCCGCGCGCGCTGGGCGGGCGTGCGCGGGTCGGCGAAGGCGGCGCGGCTGGCGCCGGGGTCGGCGTAGTCGTGGCCGCGTCGGTTCATGCAGGTGGACCACTGGCGTATGGCGTCCCGGTAGGCGGGGTCCGCGAACACCCGGCTCTGCCGTGTGCCCGACAGGTTGTCCGTGAGCGTCTGCACGCGGAACCACGCGTCGAGGTCGCCGTACAGGTCGCGCAGGGCCGCCGAGGTGCAGCCGTGGCGGCTGCGGCCCAGGACCGTGCCGTCGGGCAGGGTGACCTTGGGCCCCTCCCGGACGGCACCGTTGAGGGCGGCCAGCGCCGCCGCGCGGCGTGCCGGGGGAAGGCCGCGCAGGTACCGGCGATTGGGGTCGGCCGCCCGCACGGCCTCGATACGGCGCTGGAGGTCGCTCCCGTAACCGTGCCGCGCCGCCCAAGCCGGGTCGTCGACGACGTACGGGAAGTCCCGGGCGTCCGGCACGGGGTCGGGGGGCGTCGGCCACATCCGGAAGCCCTGGGCCGTCATGCAGCGACGGGTGAGGACCTGCTCGGCGGTCCGCAGTACCTGGCGTTCCTGTCCGGTCAGGGGGCGCGGGTCGGCGGAGGATGGGCGGGCCGCGGTCGGGGCGTCGGGTGTGGCGGCGCACCCCGCGGAAACGGTGGCGAGGCAGAGGAGCACGGACGCGAGGAGCCGGGGCAGACCTCTGTGGCGGGCGCCCGGGGCGGTGGGTCCGGCCATGGTCAGCAGTGGTCGACCCAGCGGTGGGACGCGACACCGCCGCTCAATGTGTCCAGGACGGCTTGGGGCGGCAGGCAGTACTGGTTGCCGCGAAAGTACGGCAGTGCGTAGAGAAGCACGTGGGACTTCGGGCCCGGTACCGCGTTGTTGTGTACGCGTCCGCCCGCACCGCTCAGGGCGCAGAGCTTCCAATTGGCGTCATCGGTTCCCTGCTGCCACACGCAGCGTGTGGTGGTGGGGCTCGATGCCTCCAGGTAGCCGTATGGTGCGCCGGAATGACGGGCCGGTTCGGTGGAGGGTGCGGGGCCTGGTGCAGCCGATGCCGGGGCGGCCGGCGCGCCCGTTGCGAGGAACAGCAGAGTGCCGGTGGCACCGATGGCGGTGCGGAGTGCTGCGCGGTGTCTCATTTCCCCTCCCTTGGCTGCCGTTGGACAGCATGGCCGGTAAGCACGGGTCGGAAAGCAGCGATATCGGCCGGTCTGAACATGTCGGGTTCTGGTGCCCGGAACGGTGCGTTCGTGGCGGAACGGTGTCCTCATGACAGGGGAGGAGCGAGGGCGCGGCGGCGCTCGGAGGGGGTGACGTGGGGCGCGGGGCGTGCGCCGGATGCGGCACGGGTGCTTCCGGGCGACCCGCGTGTACCGGCCACGGACGACAACGCGCCACGCGTGCTTGGCGCCGGGGTGGCGGAAGGCTGATGTGCGGTGCGCTCGGTTCCGGTCGTACGTGAGGACGTGACCTGCGGAAAGGCGCGGCCGGCCGGACGGTGATGTGAAGCCTGGCGATGCTGGGCGGGGAGTGGCGATGGCGGGAACCCGACCCTTGGGGGATGTCCCGGAGAAAACCGTACGAGCGAGCTCGGGGATACGTGGGGGACGTCTCGGGGTTGCCGGTGGATTTGCGGGGGCGTACGCCGGACAAGCCTTTGACATGGGGTGGTTGGGACGCAGGCAAGTGATTCTGTTCGGTGGTGTTCTCGCGGGACACGGCTGGTGGCCGGGCCGGTGCCGCGGCGAAGGGCCCACCGGGCGCCGGTCGGCGGGGACGGAGGGCGGTGGAGGTGGCTCACCTGGTGCGGAGGTTCCGGGCGGCGCCGGTGCGGCCGGTCCGGGCACGCACAGATCAGCGGGTTATGTGGGGAGGGGAGTTGAGGAGGGGACGAGCGCCGGGGACGGCTTTCCGTCGGGGTCGGGGCCGGGGTCGGGATCAGGGTCGGGATCGGGGCCGCGCACAGGAAAGGGGCCGTACGCGTGGGACCGGCCGGGCGCGGACGTGGACGAACGGCGACCGTACGCGGAGGTGCGCGAACGGGACGGGCCACGCGGAGACGAGACCGGCATGGAGGGCGGACCGCAGACGCGTGAACAGGCCGGGCGGCGGCCCGGCCCCGGAGCGGGGCAGCGGGAAGCGGACGGCATCCGGCTGACGGGCCCCGCGCGGCTGCTCATCGACCGGCGACGGCTGGCGCACACCACGGTCCTGCAGTCCTTCGCCTTCGACGAGCGGCGTGGCCACCTGTATGCCATACAGGTCATGGAGGGCGGCGTGCGGCTGCCGGGCGAGCCGCGCGCGTACGGGCACGAGGAGCGCAGGCGCCGCGGTGACCTGTGCCTGAACCGGCTTACGACGCGCGGTGATCGGCTGGGGCACATGTTCCTCCTCGGGTTCGGGCACGGTGGGGCGTTCGGGCTGGAAGACGGGGGTGCGGGCGGCCCCGCCTTGTGGACCGAGTGGGACGACAACCCGGTCTCCGGTTACGGGCGCGGCATCTGCCGCTTCCACTTCCGGCACGGGGCGGTACTGCGAGCCCGGGGCTCGGGGCTCGCCACGTACCGGCCACTGCCCGGCACCACGAAGAACCACCCGGCGATCGATCCGGCCACCGGCCGGCTGCTCCTCCGCTACCGCCGACGCGGCCGGTACCGGTACGCCGTCTACGACTTGCGCCGGTTCGCCGCGCGGGACTACCGGCCGCTGGCGGACCTGCCCCAACCCGCCGCGGGCCCGCCCTTCCAGGGCATGGCGCTGCACGGCGACCACGTCTACCAGCTGACCGGCAGCGGCTACGGACCGGGCAACCCGCCGTCGTCGGGCGGAAATGTGCGGCTGCAACGGGTGGACCTGCACACCGGCCGGGTGGACCAGCAGATACGGGTCGGGTTCGGGCAAGGACTCCGTCCGCGCGAGCCCGAGGGGCTGGCGGTGCTGCGCGGACACGGCGGCAGCTCCCGCCTGTGCCTGGCCCTGACGTCGGGGCCGACACGGGGGCGGCGGTATTCGGTGTACGCGATCGGGGGTGGGGGCGGGCGGGGGTAGCGGGAGCGGGGGCGGGGTGCGGGGGCCGGGAGGGGGAGGGGGGAGGGCCCCATGATCGGGCGAAATGGTCGCGGGTCAGGGCTACGGGTCGCGCTTGCGGGCCGTAGCCCACACCAGACGTGGGTTGCTCCGTAGGTATTCCGTAGGTACGCGGCGCACGGCGGGCGGCGGGCCGCGTCAGGCCCGGAGCACACAGTCGGCCCGTCGGGGAGAGCGGGTCGACCAACGCGGCGGTCGCCGTCAGCCGACCGACTGCCATCGGGCCGAGCAACACGCCCAGCACCACATGACCAACACGCCGGTCAACCGTCACACGATCGGCGGCCCAGAAGCCCACCCCGCGCCCCACACCACCGCACCCCGTGCCCCACACCGCCCCGTCCCACCACTCCGCGCAAAAATCATGCATGCGTGCTTGATTGTTTCCTGGCCCGCTGCCACGCTCATAGCGCGCGACCCGTTCGACCGCCCGCACCATGTAAGCGGAGAGTCAACTAGCCCTGCCCGTAAGGCAGATGGCCCGACGAGGGGATGCAGCGTGGCCGACGCGAGTGTTGTGCTGGCGGATCTGAGGGACGAGAGCGCGGAGTTGGACGCGTTGGTGGCCGGGCTGCCGCCGGAGCGGTGGGCGGCACCGACGCCCGCGCCCGGCTGGACGATCGCCCACCAGATCGGGCACCTGCTGTGGACCGACCGGCAAGTGCTGCTGGCCGTCACCGACCCGGAGACCTTCCGGAAGACCGCCGAGCGGGCCCTCACCCTGACCGAGAGCTTTGTCGACGAAGGGGCCGCCCGCGAGATCCGGGTACCCCCCGCCGAACTGCTGGCCCGCTGGCGGACGACCCGTGAGGAGATGTGGCGGGCGCTGGCCGCGATGCCGGAGGGCGACCGTTTGCCCTGGTACGCGACGCGGATGAGCGCCGCCTCCATGGCGTCCGGGCGCCTGATGGAGACCTGGGCGCACGGCCTGGACGTCGCCGACGCCCTGGGCGTGACCCGCGAGCCCACCGCACGACTCCGGCACATCGCCCGGCTGGGCGTGCGGGCGCGCGACTACGCGTACATGGCGCGCGGGCTCACCCCGCCGCAGGAGGAGTTCCGGGTGGAGCTGCGCGCCCCGGACGGCGGCACCTGGGCCTTCGGCCCCGAGGACGCCGCCCAGACGGTGACCGGCGACGCGCTGGGCTTCTGCCTCCTGGCCACCCAGCGCGCGCACCGTGCCGATGTGGACGTACAGGCCCGAGGCGCCGACGCCGAGCAATGGCTCGGCATCGCCCAGGCCTTCGCCGGCCCTCCGGGCCCGGGCCGGGAGCCCGGGCAAGGCGTCCTGACCGCGACGGACGACCGGCCCGGTCAGGCGGAAGCCGGCGGAAGCCCCGACTGACGCGCCACACGGAGGAGCGCGCCACACGGAGGAGCGCGCCACACGGAGGAGCGCGCCACACGGAGGAGATCGCCCAGCCCACCCCCACCGGCCCCGCCGACCCGCCTCCCGCCCCGCCAGGAGCCACCTCCACCGGCCCCACCGACTCGTCCTACGCCCCACCCAAAGCCACCCCCACCGGCCCCGCCGCCCCACCAGGAGCCGCCCCCACCAGCCTCACCGCCCCCCGCCCTCCCAGGAGCCGCCCCCATGGCCCAAGCCCCCAACACCCCGCCGCAACCACCCCCCACCCCCCTCCGCATCGGCAACGCCTCCGGCTTCTACGGCGACCGTTTCAGCGCGTTCACGGAGATGCTGACCGGCGGCCCGCTGGACGTCCTCACCGGTGACTACCTCGCCGAGCTGACCATGCTCATCCTCGGCCGCGACCGCCTCAAGGACCCCGGCCGCGGCTACGCCCGGACCTTCCTCCGTCAGCTCGAAGAAGGACTCGGCCTGGCCGTCGAGCGCGGCGTGCGGATCGTCGTCAACGCGGGCGGGCTGAACCCGTCCGGGCTGGCCGACGCGATAAGGGAGTTGGCGGACAAGGCCGGGGTGGACGTCCGCGTCGCGCACGTGGAGGGTGACGACCTGCTGGCGCGCGGGGGCTGGGGCGAGGGTGTCCTGACGGCCAACGCCTACCTTGGGGGCGGCGGTATCGCGGCGTGCCTGCGGGCCGGGGCCGACGTGGTGGTCACCGGCCGGGTGACGGACGCCGCGCTGGTCAGCGGGGCCGCGGCGGCGCACTTCGGGTGGCGGCCGGACGACTGGGACCGGCTGGCGGGCGCGGTGGCGGCGGGCCACGTCCTGGAGTGCGGGGCCCAGGCCACGGGCGGCAACTACGCCTTCTTCGCCGGCCACGACGTGCGCCGCCCCGGCTTCCCGCTGGCCGAGATCGCGGCCGACGGCTCGTCCGTCATCACCAAGCACCCCGGGACCGGGGGACTGGTCGACGTCGGCACCGTCACCGCCCAACTGCTCTACGAGACGGCCGGGGCCCGTTACGCCGGTCCGGACGTGACCGCGCGGCTGGACACCGTACGGCTGACGGACGACGGACCGGACCGGGTGCGTGTCACCGGAGTCCGCGGCGAGGCACCGCCGCCGACGCTCAAGGTGGGGCTGACCCGGCTCGGCGGCTGGCGCAACGAGGTGACCTTCGTCCTGACGGGCCTGGACGTGGACGCCAAGGCCGCACTCGTCCGGGAGCAGATGGAAGCGGCGCTGGACGCGTCCGGGCGGCGGCCGGCCGAGGCGCGCTGGACGCTGGCCCGTACCGACCATCCGGACGCGGCGGTGCAGGAGGAGGCGAGCGCGTTGCTGCGACTGGTCGTGCGGGACGCGGAGCAGGCCGTGGTGGGGCGGGCGGTGAGCGGCGCCGCCGTGGAGCTGGCGCTCGCCAGTTACCCCGGCTTCCACCTCACCGCGCCACCGGGGAAGGGCGATCCGTACGGCGTCTTCGAGGCGGCCTTCGTGGACGCGGCGACCGTGCCGCACGTGGCGGTGCTGCCGGACGGCCGACGGGTCGAGGTCGGGCCGGCGCCCGAGACGCGGGCGCTGGAACCGGTTCCGGAGCCGGAGCTGCCCGAGCCGCTCGCGGACCCGGGCCCGACCCGCCGGGCGCCGCTCGGCCTCGTGGCCGGGGCCCGCAGCGGCGACAAGGGCGGGTCGGCGAACGTGGGCGTGTGGGTCCGTACGGACGCGGCCTGGCGATGGCTGGCGCACGAGCTGACCGTGGAACGGTTCCGGCTGCTGCTGCCCGAGGCCGCCGCGCTGCCCGTCACCCGGCACGTCCTGCCCCGGTTGCGGGCGCTGAACTTCGTGGTCGAGGGGCTGCTCGGCGAGGGCGTCGCCGCCCAGGCCCGCTTCGACCCGCAGGCCAAGGCCGTGGGGGAGTGGCTCCGCTCCCGCCACCTGGACATCCCGGAGGTGCTGCTGTGACCGCCCGACCTGCACCGAAGCCCGTTCCCGGACGGCACGAGCCCATGGCGCGCGGGCGCACCGCGCGGGTTGCGGAGGTGCTGCCGTGACGGCCTCACCTGCACCGAAGGCCGTTCCGGCTCGCGGCGTGCGGGTGCCGCGCATGGGGATCGGAGGTGTTGCTGTGACCGCCCGACCAGGCCCGAAGCCCGTCCCCGCACGCCACCGGCACACGGCGTATGGGGACCCCGCACGACAAACGGAGTTGGTGACCACCCCACCAGCCCCGAAGCCCGTCCCCGCACGGCACCGGCTCACGGCGTGCGGGGACCCCGCACGACAAACGGAGTTGGTGACCACCCCACCAGCCCCGAAGCCCATCCCCGCACGCCACCGGCTCACGGCGTGCGGGGACCTCGCACCACAAACGGAGCTGGCGACCACCCCACCAGCCCCGAAGCCCGCCCCCGCACCCCACCGCCCCACGGCCCACGAGCACCCCGCACCAGAACACAGACCAGCCCTGCCCACCCCACTCCCCCCGGAGGCCCGGCGATGACCGTCCTCGTCAGCGGCCTCGACACCACGAGCCCCGAATACGCCGCGAACCGCGAGACCATGCTCGCCAAACTGGCGGAGATCGAGACTGAGCACGCCAAGGCGATCGGTGGGGGCGGCGAGAAGTACGTCACCCGGCACCGCGAGCGCGGCAAGCTCCTCGCCCGGGAACGCATCGAACTGCTGCTGGACCCCGACACCCCCTTCCTGGAGCTGTCACCGCTCGCGGCCTGGGGCAGCGACTACCAGGTGGGCGCGTCCCTGGTCACCGGGATCGGGGTGATCGAAGGGGTGGAGTGCCTGGTCACCGCCAACGACCCGACCGTACGGGGCGGGGCTTCCAACCCCTGGACGCTGAAGAAGGCGTTGCGGGCCAACGAGATCGCCTACGCCAACCGCCTGCCCGCGATCTCCCTCGTGGAGTCCGGTGGCGCGGACCTGCCCAGCCAGAAGGAGATCTTTATTCCTGGCGGGGCGCTGTTCAAGGACATCACGCGGCTGTCGGCGGCGGGCATCCCCACCGTCGCCGTGGTGTTCGGCAACTCCACCGCCGGCGGCGCGTACATCCCGGGCATGTCCGACCACGTGATCATGGTCAAGGAGCGGGCCAAGGTCTTCCTGGGCGGTCCGCCGCTGGTGAAGATGGCGACGGGGGAGGAGAGCGACGACGAATCGCTGGGCGGCGCCGAGATGCACGCCCGCACCTCCGGCCTGGCCGACTACTTCGCCGTGGACGAGCCGGACGCGCTCCGCCAGGCCCGTCGCGTGATCGCCCGCCTCAACTGGCGCAAGGCGACACCCGATCCGCCCGCCGCCGTCCCCGCGCCCCGGTACGACGAGGACGAGCTGCTGGGCATCGTCCCCGGCGACCTCAAGACGCCCTTCGACCCGCGCGAGGTGATCGCCCGGCTGGTGGACGACTCGGACTTCGACGAGTTCAAACCGCTGTACGGGCCGAGCCTGGCCACCGGCTGGGCGCGGCTGCACGGCTACCCGGTGGGCGTCCTGGCCAACGCGCGGGGCGTGCTGTTCAGCGCCGAGTCCCAGAAGGCCGCCCAGTTCATCCAGCTCGCCAACCAGCGCGACATCCCGTTGATCTTCCTGCACAACACCACCGGCTACATGGTCGGCAAGGAGTACGAGCAGGGCGGCATCATCAAGCACGGCGCCATGATGATCAACGCGGTGTCCAACTCCCGCGTCCCTCACCTGTCCGTCCTGATGGGCGCCTCGTACGGCGCGGGCCACTACGGGATGTGCGGCCGGGCCTACGACCCCCGGTTCCTGTTCTCCTGGCCGAGCGCCAAGTCCGCCGTCATGGGGCCGCAGCAGCTCGCCGGGGTGCTGTCGATCGTCGCCCGAGCCTCTGCTGCCGCGAAGGGGCAGCCGTACGACGACGAGGGGGACGCGGCGCTGCGCGCCATGGTGGAGCAGCAGATCGAGTCGGAATCCCTGCCGATGTTCCTGTCGGGACGGCTGTACGACGACGGGGTCATCGACCCGCGCGACACCCGCACCGTCCTGGGCCTGTGCCTGTCCGCCCTGCACACGGCGCCGGTGGAGGGCGCGCGGGGCGGCTTCGGCGTCTTCCGGATGTGAGAGGGCTGGTTGTTCATGCGTGCTGACAGGGATGCCGACGGGGCCAAGGGGGCCGATGGGGCTCGGGGGCTCACCGAGGAGCCGACCGTTTCAGAGGCAGCTACCGTTCCCGAAGGGCCGACCAGGTCGACCGTTCCCCAGGCGCCCATCCGCTCCCTCCTCGTCGCCAACCGCGGCGAGATCGCCCGCCGGATCTTCCGCACCTGCCGCGACCTGGGCATCACCACCGTCGCCGTGCATTCGGACGCGGACGCCGACGCCTGGCACGTCCGCGAGGCCGACGCCGCGGTGCGCCTCCCGGGCGATGCTCCCGCCGACACCTACCTCCGCGGTGACCTCGTGGTGAAGGCGGCGCTCGCGGCGGGTGCGGACGCGGTGCACCCGGGTTACGGGTTCCTCTCCGAGAACGCCGGGTTCGCGGCGGCGGTGCAGGACGCCGGGCTCGTCTGGGTCGGCCCGCCGCCGGCCGCCATCGAGGCCATGGCCTCCAAGACCCGCGCCAAGGAGCTGATGGGCCGGGCGGGCGTGCCGCTGCTCGCCCCGCTCGACCCCGAACGCGTGACGGAGGGCGACGTGCCGCTGCTGGTGAAGGCGGCGGCGGGCGGCGGCGGACGTGGTATGCGCGTCGTGCGGGAACTCAACGCGTTACCAGCTGAGTTGGAGGCGGCCCGCGCCGAGTCCGCCGCCGCCTTCGGGGACGGCGAGGTGTTCGTCGAGCCGTACGTGGAAGCCGGACGGCACGTCGAGGTGCAGGTCCTGGCCGACGCGCACGGCACCGTCTGGGTTCTCGGCACCCGTGACTGCTCCCTACAGCGCCGCCACCAGAAGGTCATCGAGGAAGCCCCGGCCCCGGCCCTGCCCGCCACGTTGCGCGACCGGCTGCACGCGTCCGCCTCCGAGGCGGCGCGCGCCATCGGCTACCGGGGCGCGGGGACGGTGGAGTTCCTGGTCTCGCCCTCGGGCCACCCGTACTTCCTCGAAATGAACACCCGCCTCCAGGTCGAGCACCCCGTCACCGAGGCGATCCACGGCCTGGACCTGGTGGCCCTGCAACTGCGCGTCGCCGAGGGCCGCCGCCTGCCCGCCGCGCCCCCGCCACCCACCGGCCACGCCGTGGAGGCGCGGCTGTACGCGGAGGACCCGGCGGCGGACTGGCAGCCGCAGACCGGTCCGCTGCACCATCTGTCCGTCCCGGAGGGCGTACGGCTGGACACCGGCGTGACCAGCGGCGACACCATCGGTGTGCATTACGACGCGATGCTCGCCAAGGTCATCGCCTGGGCCCCCACCCGGGACGAGGCGATCCGCCGCCTCGCCGACGCGCTGTCCCGGGCCCGCATCCACGGCCCGGTGACCAACCGGGACCTCTTGGTGCGCTCGCTGCGCCACCCGGACTTCACGGGGGAGGGAGCGGGCGACCAGGCACGACGTGACGACGCTTCCGAGAACGCCCCGGACGCCCCGTTCATCTCGGACGCCCCGGGCGCCCCGGACGTATCGGACGCCCCCCTCCCCACCCTCCCCGGCCTCAACACCGCCTTCTACGAGCGCAACCTCGCCGAGCTCACCGCCCCGTCACCGGAGGCCGCGTCCGGGGCCCGCATCGCCGCCCTGGCCGCCGCGCTCACGGACGCGCACGGCCGGTCCCGCTTCGGCGGTTTCCGCAACGTGCCGTCCCAGCCCCAGGTCAAGACGTACGCGTCCGACGGCACCGAGTACGAGATCCGCTACCGACTCACCAGGGACGGCCTGCGGGCCGAGGGCTTCCCGGGCATCCGACTGCTGTCCCTGGCCGCCGACCACGTGGTGCTCGACGTGGACGGCATACGCCGCCGGTTCGACGTATCCCGCTACGAGGCGCCTCGTCAGGCCCGATCCGGGACGAGCGTCGGCCCCGGCGGAACTACCACCCGCCCGTCTCCAGCCCGCGTCTTCGTCGACTCACCCCTCGGCTCGTACGCCCTCACCGCCGTCCCGCGCTTCCCCGACCCCACGACCCGTACGGAACCCGGTTCGCTGCTGGCCCCCATGCCGGGCACGGTGGTGCGGGTCGCGGACGGTCTGGCGGAGGGGGCGCGGGTGGAGGCCGGGCAGCCGCTGCTGTGGCTGGAGGCGATGAAGATGGAACACAAGATCACCGCGCCTGCCTCGGGCACCCTCACGGCGCTGCACGCGGTCCCGGGCCGCCAAGTGGAGGTGGGCACCCTCCTGGCCGTCGTCACCGCGTGACCCACCACCCCCGGTACCGCCCCCTCCCCTAAATGGTCCCCGTACACAAGGAGCGCCCCGTGAGCAGCAGCCCCACGAGCAACCCTGTGATCGAAACCGAAGAACACCGCGCCCTGCGCGCCGCGGTGGCCGCGCTCGGTAAGCGGTACGGCCGGGAGTACTTCGCCGGTGTCGTCGCCGACGGGCGGCACACCGACGAACTCTGGGCCGAGGCCGCCAAGCTCGGCTACCTGGGCGTCAACCTCCCCGAGGCGTACGGCGGCGGAGGCGGCGGCATCACCGAACTCTCCATCGTGCTGGAGGAGCTGGGCGCCGCCGGATGCCCGCTGCTCATGCTGGTGGTCTCCCCGGCGATCTGCGGCACGGTCATCGCCCGCTTCGGCACCGAGGAGCAGAAGCGGACCTGGCTCCCGGGCCTCGCGGACGGCAGCCGCAAGATGGCGTTCGGCATCACCGAACCCGACGCCGGTTCCAACTCGCACCGGATCACCACCACCGCCCGCCGGGACGGGACCGACTGGATTCTCACCGGCCGCAAGGTCTTCATCTCCGGCGTGGACATCGCCGACGCCACGCTCATCGTCGGCCGGACGGAGGACGCGCGCACCGGCAAGCTCAAGCCCTGCCTGTTCATCGTCCCCCGGGACACGCCCGGCTTCACGCGCAGCCACATTCCCATGGAACTGGCCGCGCCGGAAAAGCAGTTCGAACTCGTCCTGGACGACGTCCGGCTGCCCGCCGACGCCCTGGTCGGCGACGAGGACGCCGGGCTCCTCCAACTCTTCGCCGGCCTCAACCCCGAACGGATCATGACGGCGGCCTTCGCGCTCGGCATGGGCCGCTACGCGGTGGAACGGGCCGTCGACTACGCCCGCACCCGGCAGGTGTGGAAGGAGCCCATCGGCGCCCACCAGGCCATCGCCCACCCGCTCGCCCAGGCCCACATCGACATCGAGCTGGCCCGCCTGATGACGCGCAAGGCCGCGTACCTCTACGACGCCGGCGACGACATGGGCGCGGGCGAGGCCGCCAACATGGCCAAGTACGCGGCGGCCGAGGCCGCCGTGAAGGCCGTCGACCAGGC
The DNA here is from genome assembly GCF_040611095.1 of Streptomyces sp. NPDC003077. Classification (NCBI taxonomy): domain Bacteria; kingdom Bacillati; phylum Actinomycetota; class Actinomycetes; order Kitasatosporales; family Streptomycetaceae; genus Streptomyces; species Streptomyces sp. NPDC003077. Next base: position 51,782 of record NZ_JBEXNM010000004.1, read on the forward strand.
CGTGCACACCCTCGGCGGCAACGGCCTGACCAGGGAATACGGGCTGGCCGCCATGATCACGGCGGCGCGCGTGGCCCGCATCGCCCCCGTCAGCCGGGAGATGATCCTCAACTACGTATCGCACCAGTCGCTGGGACTGCCGAAGTCGTACTGAGGGTGGGGGACGGGGGCGGGTCGTGCCGCCCTCGTCAGTGGCCCGCTGTGCCGCCACCGGAACGCACGAAAGCCCGCCCCCGCCACCGGAACGAGCCGGCAGCGAGGGCGGGGAAGGGGGAACGGGGCAGGGGCAGCGCGGCCATGCGGCCACGGGTGATCAATGCCCGGACGTGGCCGTCCAGATGGTGACGAGCAGCCCGGCCACCGCGACGAGAGCGGCGATGCTGGGCAGCGGCCAGCGGCGGCGCTCCACGGCATCGAGCCGGGCGTCGAGGTCGGCGAGCTGGCGATCGGTCTGGTCGGAGCGCTGGACGAGGAGCGCGAGAGCACCGTCGACCCGGGCGAACCCCGCTTCGACGGCCCCGCGCAACCGCTCCAGTTCCAGCGCGACCTCAGAGGTGGGGTCGGTCACGCGTCACCTCCGCCGCTGCGGTCCTGGGAGCGCGGCACCGTGGGCGGTTCGGCGCGCAGCCAGGCGGGCAGGAGCGCCTGCACGCCCGGCAGCGCCATGACGCGGGCGAGGCCACCCGCGGTTCCCAGGGCCGCGGCGACCCACGGCAGGGTCGGAGGAATGCCTGAGGCCTCGACGATCGCGGGGAGCAGGACGGCGAGGGCCACCGCCGTCTGGACGACGGTGCGGACGGCACGGCGGGTGGCGTCGGTCATGGCGGGGTGCCTCATTTCAGGGAAGGGCGGAGCGCTCCGCCCAGTGGTGCGGGTGAGGGGTCAGGCAGGAGGGACCTTCAACGCGTCCCAGGAAGCGCGGCCGGGCCAGCCGTCCGCGTCGGCGCCGGTGTACCCGAGCTTGCGCTGCCACGCGGCGTAACCGCGCCGGTCGGCTTCGGTCCACTGCGGATCCGGGCCATCGGCGTAGGCGGCACAGCCCTCGGCGACGAGCCGGCGGCCCATGGCGGTGACGAGCGGGGACCGGGGCGACCGCCTGAACCAGTCCGCGCCGGGGAAGGGGGCGAACGCCTCGACGTTCGTGGCCCTGGCCGCGCTGGGGGAGTCGGTGGCGCTGGGGAGGTCGGCGACCGACGCGGCGTGTGCGAAGAAGGTGACACCGCGCCGCGATCGCCAGGCGGGGTCGGCGAGGACGACGCCCTCGGGGTAGTCGGGGACGCCGTAACCGTGGACGTAGGCGGAGCGGCGCGGGCGCGTCTTCTCGTAGACGCCGTCGCCCTCGGCCGAACCGTTGGCGTTGGTGTTCCCCTCCACGGTGGTGATGGTGGTGTCCGTGTAGGCGACGCACAGCCCGACGTGGGTGCCACCGCCGGGCCCGAAGTAGACCGGTCCGCCGATCACCGGGTAATCGCTGAACCGGCCGCGGACGCGGTACCACTCCACCCCCGCCGCGCACGAGGCCGTGACGGGAGCGAGGCCGGCGGCCCCGGCGGTGCGGAACACCCAGGAGACGAAGGTCGAACACCACGCCTGGCCCTGTGACCACTGGAGCCCGGGCACCGCTGGGCTGTAGCGCTGGACGTTGTTCCAGTGGCCCGACGTCCGCCCTTCGCGGTAGCCGACTTCCGCGCGAGCGGTGGCGATGACCCTGCGAGCTGTGGACATACGACGTGGCTTCCTCTCTGGGCGGCGAACGGAAGGGGCCCGTGCCGCTCCGGGCGGGGAACACCCCGGAGCGGCACGGAGGAGGCGGTGCGGCACCGCCGGGAGGACGGCGCGAGGGCGGCCGGCACCGGGCCTTGGGGACGACGGGCCGGTCTTTGACGGCTCAGGACTTCCAGTAGTTGGCCTGGAGGGTGCCGCTGGTGACGGTGGCGCTGTCGGTGCCGTCGGCGATGTCGATGTGCCACTGGACGCGGTTGCCGTCGGCGACGTAGGCGCCGGTGGTGGTCTGGCTGATGAAGGTGGAGCCGGTGGTGGCGAGGTGTTCCTGGACGGGCAGGAGCTTCTGCGGTTCGCCGGAGCCGGGGCCCTTGACCTCGACGAATCGGGTCTGGATGGTGGTGCCGGGCTTGAGGCCGGTGAGGGTGGCGGAGGCGGTGGCGATGTAGTGGGCGGGGCCGTAGACGAAGGCGGAGCCGCCGGCGCCGTGCTGGTTGCCGGCGTCGTCGTACTCGACGTCGAAGACGAGTTCCTTGCGCTCGTTCGGCTTGAACACGGCTTCGGCGTTACGGCCCAGGCTCACACGCTTCGGCGTGTCGTCGGCGTCGCCCGCCAGCTCGGCGACGAGCTCGGCCGACGCGCGCTCGTGCTTGGCGTAGTACGTGGGAAAGCCACTGCGCTGGACCGTCTGTGCGACCTCCCAAAGCTGCCGCTCAGTCAGGTAGTTCGGCCCGTACTTGCCGGGGCACATCTCCTTCATCGTGGAGAAGAACTTGGCCGAGGAATAGTGCGGGTCCATGATTTGCGCGGGTGTGCCCCATCCCATGGAGGGACGCTGCTGGAAAAGGCCCAGGGAATCCCGGTCACCGCCGTTGATGTTCCTCAGGCCCGACTCCTGAAGCGCGGTGGCGATACCGACCACCGCGCCCCGGTAACCGAGGCCGGCCTTCAGCGCCTCCTCGATGATGACCTTGCCGAAGCCCTTTTGCTCGCTCGTGAACGTCCAATCCTGCTGTGCGTACGTCAGTGTGTACGGGAGTAGCTCATCGACCGTGACCACCGGTGGTTCCTTTCGGAAAGAGGGGAGGGAAAAGGCGGTGTCCCCGTCGGCGCGTTGCGCGACGGGGACACCGCGGGGCGGGCCGGGCCCCTGTGAGGGGGCCCGGCCGTGGTGGGTCAGGACTTCCAGTAGTTGGCCTGGAGGGTGCCGCTGGTGACGGTGGCGCTGTCGGTGCCGTCGGCGATGTCGATGTGCCACTGGACGCGGTTGCCGTCGGCGACGTAGGCGCCGGTGGTGGTCTGGCTGATGAAGGTGGAGCCGGTGGTGGCGAGGTGTTCCTGGACGGGCAGGAGCTTCTGGGGCTCGCCGGAGCCGGGGCCCTTGACCTCGACGAATCGGGTCTGGATGGTGGTGCCGGGCTTGAGGCCGGTGAGGGTGGCGGAGGCGGTGGCGATGTA
>NZ_JBEXNM010000004.1:55061-273878 GCF_040611095.1 Streptomyces sp. NPDC003077
CCGCCGGCGCCGTGCTGGTTGCCGGCGTCGTCGTACTCGACGTCGAAGACGAGTTCCTTGCGCTCGTTCGGCTTGAACACGGCTTCGGCGTTACGACCCAGGCTCACACGCTTCGGCATATCGAGATCCTCTTCCTGCTTGTAATTGGGGTGTCCGTACCCGTGAATGCGGGTGGAGTTGCGCTTGACGTGACGGCGGTAGACGCCGTCGCCATTGGAGGAACCGTCGTTGTTGGTGTTTCCGCCAATGGTCGTGATGGTGGTCTCGTCGAACGACTCGACGATCTCGGTGTGATCGCCGCCGCCGGGGCCGTAGAAGACGATGGCACCGACGCTCGGCGTGGAGTCGTACAGACCCCGTTCCCTGAACCACGCAACGCCGTTCACACAGGCCGCGTATTTGGGAATGATGTCGTCGTTCCCGGAGTACGCGGCGCAGTACGAAATGAACATCGCGCACCACGGCTGGTGGTTCATCGGGTACCAGACGCCGAACTTGTTGTCGTTGTTCGGGCCTTCCTTGTAGCCGATGTGCTTTGCGCACTCGGCGATCATGGACGATGCGGTATTGGCCATTGCGAAATACGCCCTCCAGTAGGGGTGCTGCGCCGACGAGGCGTCGATACGCGGTCGGTGGAATCGGTGAGCGACCGCGAAATGCGGCGGTCGGTGGTGAGGTTGCGGTGGAGCACCCGGGCACGTGGGCGCCGTACGGGTCCGTGGCGGCGCGCACGTCACGGACTCGGGTATCGGCCAGTCATCGGCGAAGCGATCGACTGGCGGCGCCAGTGGGCAACTCGCATGAGCGGCCATCTGGTTGGTGTGCCGCGGGATCGCGCTCACCGGGTCGTCGCACACGGAGTCGATCGCGGTCACGGCCGACTGGTGGCGCGGAACGGGATCAGCTGCGATGTGGGGCGTCGGTAACGGAGCGGCCCCGAGAGCTCGATGAGCTGGAGATGTTTCCGGGCATGCCGGAGACGGCTCCTATTAGATCACGGATTGATAACGGAAGCAACAGGGGGGACGAGCGGGGTTGTTGGGACGCACCTGATACTCCGTGATACGCGGGGCGGCACGATGTCGCAGCGCCCTGGTGCCTCCAGCGCCGCCCGTGGTGTCGGCGGCACCCCGTACCGTCCGCGGCACCCGCGTCATGCCACATCCCCCGAGAACCAGGTGGCGCCGCCCGCGCCCCGCGCCGCGGACAGCAGCAGGGGAAGGGAGGCCGGCCACTCCCACACCCGGTGCCCCTGTTCGTCGGCGCCGCACGCGGCTCCGGTCGTGCACGTGACAGTGGGCGGCTCGGCAGGGGCGGCGCTGACGCTGAGCGCGCCGCCGCACCCCGGGCAGGGCACCGGCAACGTACGGGTCGCTGTGATCGCTTCCGGAGTGAGCACCCGGGCGATGCGCCGCCGGCCGTCGCGCGTCACGCGGACCACCTCGTCCAGGAGGTGCGCGGGGAGCGGGTCGAACGGCGCGGTAACGGGCGCGCCGGTCCCGTCCCGCTCAGGTTGGGTGCCGGTCCCGAGCACCCGATCCTCGATCCACACGCAGGCCCAGTGCAGGCCGTACGCGCGCGAGCCCGCGGCCCGCAGGCCGTCGACCGCACCGGGGCTGCGCGGGTGCCAGTGCCGGGTGTCCGTGGCGGGCACGTGTTGCACGGCGTCGGCGAGCGCGTCCGCCAGCGCGAAGACGGACCGCTCGACGTGGACGGCGGTATCGAGGGCGTCGAGGTTGGCGGGCGCCGGGTGCTCGCGGAGGACGAGCGGCACCCGGCCGATGACGGGCGCGGTGGGAACGGCGTCGTCCCGCCCGCGGTCGTCGGTGGCGAGCTGGTCGAGGAAGCCGCCACGTTCCCGCGGGGGCCATTCGGTGACCCGGGGGCGTGCGATGGCGTCGAGGAGGTCACCCCACTGTTCGCGTATGGCGACGAGGTCGTCGACCGCGCGGCGTGCGAGCGGGGAGAGGGGGGAGGCGGAGGCGTTCGTCATGTGCGGCAACTCCTGTACGTAGGACGGGTCGTGCTGATGCGTGGGCGAAGGCGGCTGCTTACCCGTAGGGCGTGGCTAGGGCGGCAGCTCACCCTGAGGGCGAGGACAGCGGCGAAGGCGACGACGAGCCGCCCGCGCCCCCGGAGGCGGACAGCGCGGCGGCGTGGGCGGCCTGCCGCTGCGGGTGGGTGTGGTCGCGGAGTTCGGCTCCGGACGGCCGCTTGCACGGCATGGACCGACGAGCCCGGCAGTCGGCGCGCGGGCAGTCGACGGACAGCTCCGGGAAGCGTGTCCTGCGGTTGCCGATGCCTCGTTCGGCCAGTTCGGCCCGTAGGCGGGACGGCATCTCGCCGACCGCTGAGAGACGGGCGGCGAGCTCCGGCGCGGGCCCGCCGGTGGTGAGTTCGCGGAGCGTGGTGGGCGCTGCCGCCCCGGTGGCCACCGCGAGCCGGGTGCCGAGCAGTGCGGCGCGGTAGGCCGCGGGGTCGTCGGGATCGGCGTCGGGCACCGGATCGGTGTGCCGGTCCAGGGCGGCCCGGCGGAAGGCCTGCCACGGACGGACCACGTCGGCGGGCTTGATGGGGTACGGACTGGTGGCGATGTGGTGGCGCACGGCCTGCGCGGCGTCCCAGTGGCGCCCTTCGGGATGCGGCGCGGTGGCGGGTACGTCGGCGAGCAGTTCGTACCACTGGTCGAGGCGGTCGCCGGCCTCCGCCTGGTCGGCGGGGGTGGACCGGGGATCGAGGCGCGCGACGTACGCGAGTAGGGCGGCGGTCTCCTGGCGGTTCACCGTATGGACTCCTGGGGGCTCTCGGCGAGTGCCACGGCGAACAGTTCCGCGGCGGCCCGGACCCGGCGCGGTCCGGCGGGGAGGGGGATGACGTCGGCGTTCGGTGCGGTGGGGGCGCCTTCGGGGACGGGCGGGAGCGCGGCCCAGCCGGGCAGGAAGTAGCGGACGGACCTCGGGCGGCTGCGTGCCCGGTGCCATGCGGCGCACGCGTGCTCCACCAGCACGGCCATCGCGGTCCGTCGGCTGATCGACTCCAGACGGAGCCGGTCGGGGGCGGCCAGGTCCCAGGAGACGATGACGCCGGCAGCCGTCAGGGCGTCGCGCAGCGGCCGGAGACCCTCGGGCACGTCCGCGCACGTGGGGACGGTCTGTTCTACCTCCGTAGGAGGTAGAGGGTTCGGGCCGGGCCGGGCAGAGCGTGACGGGGGCACCGCGTCACTCTGTGACGGGCTGTTCTGACCTGGGGGAACGTGGGGAAAAGACGTCGAGTTCAGGAGTTTTCGGCTCCGCTCCTCCGGTGATTCGTCAGGCGAACGGGAGGCGCCGTGGGCGGGCTCGGTGACCGTTCCGGACGTGTTCCGCCGCGCCGCGGCCTTGTCTCGGGACCGCTGCTGACGCTCGGCTGCCCTGGTCCGGTCGTCTTCCACCCGCGCCCGGCTGGGGTTGTAGTTCAAGAAGTCGTGCATGACGTAGTCCCCCGGGGTGGGTTGGGGACACCGGGCGCACGCGTGCCCGTGCTCGTGCCACAGTCCGGCCGCGACGAGCTTCCTGACCTGTGGCGGTGTGCCGTAAAGCTGGACGACCACGCCCGGTATGGCGCCCTCGGTGAGGTGCTGGGCGGCGTAGGCGCCGGCGCGCAGCCACAGCCCGATGGCGGCGTTGCCCGCCTTCAGCAGTTTGGGGTGGGCGTGCGCGGTGTCGTCGATCTTGAACCAGGGCACAGGTGTCGCTCCTTGGAGAGGCGGCGCCCGAGGAAGGGGCCGCACGGCTCGTCCTCGTCCGTGTCCGGGGGCAGTTGGCGTTGGTGGGGCGGACTGGTGGCTCGTGACGGACAGCTGCCGTGGGGTGTGCAGCCGGAGGGGGAGACTCACGGAACCAGAGGTGAACGCGCTGGTGGCATGCGGTCCGCTGGGCGGCGGTTACGCGGGGCGGCTGCCCTTCCGCGCCAAGATGCGAGCGGCGGTGACGGTGAGGTCGTCCGCGAGGCGGATCGCCTCACGCGGGCTGAGTTCGGCATCGAGGTTTCCGGCCGCGACGACCTCCGCGAGCAGCGCGTCCCGCGTGCCGTCGGCCTGCGCCGCGCGCAGCGCGCGTTCGTGATCGGCCACCTCCGCGCACACGACCGCGTGGTCGAGGGCGCGGACGCTATCCGCGTGCGTGAAGAGCAGCGCGCCGATGACGGCGGGATCCTCGGCGTAGGCGAGGGAGAGCTCGTCGAGCAGTGGCGCCGCGCGGTCGGCGATCGGCAGCCGGACGGCGAGGCCGTCGGCGGTGAGCTGGGGACGGAACATGGGCACGCCTCCGGAAGCGAGCCGAACCCGGCGGGCCGGGCACGGCGGACGTGGTGAACGGGGAGGTGACGCGAGGGGCGGGGCGAGAGGAGGAGAAGGGCGAACAGGCGAAGCCGGTCCCCGTAATGGCCACCCGGCCTGCGCGGACGGAAGCGGGCCGGAGGGCCGGAGGGGGTGGCACGGTTGCCGTGAGGACGGGCGGACGCCGCACTCCAGGGGCGTGCTGTCCGCATCAGAAGGCGTTCTCCTCCGTCCCCTTCCGCCTCAGGCGGCGCTGTCCTCTCGCATCAGGTCGGCGGCCGTGAGTCCGTAGGCCCGCTCTATGGCCGCGAGACCGGACGGGTTGGGGGCGTGGCGCCCGGTCGCCCACCGGTAGGCGGCGAGGTAGGGGACGCCCATGCGCCGCGCCATGTCGGCAGGGGTGCGGTCGCCGAGCCCCTCGGCAGCGACGAGCAGGGCGGCGGGAACATAGGTGGCCATGCCGATCCTCTCGCGAAAGATCGAATCTCTCATGAACGAAACCTATCAGACTCGTTTCGTGCATGAAACGTAATGGCGGGGGCCGAGGGGTGACGGTGCCGACGACTCGTTGTCAGTACGTGGCGGTATGTTTGGGGATGTCAGTGACAGGTGATCATCGTCTGCCTAAACTGCCACTGGTCATTGGGTTCGGCGCGGTGCGGCGGGTGAGGTCGTAGGGGCGGCCTTAAAGGGGGAGGGAAGCTTGCGTAGCCTTGGTTCCGGCTGTGCGTATCTTTCATGCGCGATATCTTTCAGGTATGACATCACGCCCCGCCCATCACACACCGCAAACCTTCGCCACGTGGTTGCGCGATCAGCTTTCCGTCCGAGGCTACGCGGAGCGAGGGGGGCAGAAGCGTTTCTCGGCTGACTCGGGTATCAGTCCTGCCACCGTGTCCCGGCTGCTGCGCGCCGACGGGCTTCCCGACCTGCGGACCCTGCAACTCCTGTCGCAGGCGCTGCACGTTGCCCTGGGCGAGATCCTGGTCCGGGCCGGCGTAGCCGAGCCCGAGGACCTCGCCGCGGCTGCCCGGCCCATCAGCCCTGACCCCATCACGCCTGCACAAGCCGCCGCCGAACTCGGCATCACCGACCCGCAGGCCATCCACGTGTTCGAATCCATGGTTGGCGCTCTCCGTACGCCCGGAGACGGCCGCCGCGTGAGCGGACAGCACAGAGAAAGGCACCGCCTCGATGAGTAATCGCGCGCAGCTCGTCACTACCTTCACCCACACCGTGTTCGCCGCCGGCCTCGCCCTGGTCGCCGCCGGTGCCGCGGCGGACTCCCCCCGGCGTATGAGCATCGGAGCGGGTCTGACCCTCGGCTCCCTGCCTTTCGTCGTCGGCAGCCAGGTCCGGCGCCACCACAGCCTCGCGCGCGACGAGGCGGAGCAGCTTCGCCAGGAGGGCTACCGGTTGGGGCTCGACCACGTGGCCCGCGGTCTGCTCGTCGGCCCGCCCCTGCCGGCCGCCGCGGACCGCGCCCAGCCTGCCGTGCGCCACCTGCCCACCGTCCCGCCGTGCCCCGCGTAGGGGGGCTGGCGACACGGGGTAGCGGAATCGGCAGAGAGATCACGAAGACGGCAGCGACAGAGGACCGCGCACGCCGACGAAGGCACGGCCCACCCCAGGCAGCCCGAAGCCGGCCACGGGCCTGAAGGATCGCTTCGGGGAGGGCAAATCCCGCCGCCGGCCCCGACTTTCGCGGCCTTTTCGACTTCCGCGTCGGCCCCAACTGCCGTATCAACGTGCCCGAACGAGCGCGTGCCCCGCGCGAACAACCCGCGCCGACACTACCCGCCCCTCACTCGATAACGAGGCCGGGCCGACCCCAGGCCTCGGCCGGCGAACGCGGGCAATGTCTTGACGTGCGCTCCCGGCCCGCTCAATGTGGGAGTCCGTCCCACGCACTACCAGTGAGTAGGAGGCTTCGGTGATCGCTCCCGGTCACCTCGGACACAGGAACGGTCGCCTTGAGGACAGGGCCAGGGGAAGCGGGCGTCGGTGATGGCACCCGCGCCGGAGCCGGCGCAACGTCCATGGCGCCGCCGGGCCGTCCGGCCACCGAAGCGGACGGGAGGGCCGAAGCCGCCGTGAGCAGGTCCTCCGCCCACCCAGGCCACAGCAGGGTCCGTTCCACACCAGCCCACCACTGACCGGCAGTCGCCCACCGGATCGACACAGGGCGAGCCCTCCCCGCAAGGAGGCACCCGCCCCGAACCTTCGCAAGAAGGCACCCAGCCAAGCGCGCGGGCGCCCTACCGAGCTCCACGACCGGCAGAATTCCGTGACGCGCACGCACGACGAGCGCGCGCACGAGAACGCGCGCGAAGAAAAGGAGTTCCACGCCCTCATGGCCGACGAAACACCGGAGCCGTCGCCGACAACGTCAGCCGGCCAGGCAGCACCCACATCCCCCGCCCGACCGCGGAGCGGCACGACACACCAGAAGCCGTCCACAGGCGAAGCACCCCGGAATACCCCTGCGGCCACCCCACCCACCACCACCCCATCCCTCATCCACCGCACCCACCACCGCGGCGTCCTCACCCTCACCCTCGACTCCCCGCGCAACCGCAACGCGCTCTCCCGCGCCCTCGTCACCGAGCTGTACGGGGCACTGGCCGACGCCGCGCACGACGATTCCGTCCGGGCCGTCCTGCTCGCGCACACCGGCAACACCTTCTGCGCGGGAGCGGACCTTTCGGAGGCCACCGCCGCGGACGCGCCGACGGCGGGGCCACTCGGGCTGGCCCGCCTGCTGCGCACCATCGTGGAACTCCCCAAGCCCGTGGTGGCCCGCGTCACCGGCCACGTCCGCGCGGGCGGCCTGGGGCTGCTCGGCGCCTGCGACATCTCCGTGGCGGGTCCCGGCGCGTCCTTCGCCTTCACGGAGGCCCGGCTCGGCCTGGCTCCGGCCGTGATCTCCATGCCGCTGCTGCCCCGTCTCGACCCGCGCGCGGCGGCCCGCTACTACCTCACCGGCGAACGGTTCGACGCGCCCGAGGCCGCCCGCATCGGCCTGGTGACCCTGCACGCCGAAGACCCGGACGCCGCCCTCGCCGCCGTCCTGGACGGCCTGCGCAAGGGCTCCCCTCAAGGGCTGGCGGAATCCAAGAAGCTCGTCACCGCCGACATCCTGCGCACCTTCGACCGCGACACCGAGCCTCTCGCCGAGCAGTCCGCCCGTCTGTTCGCCTCGGACGAGGCCCGCGAGGGCATGACGGCCTTCCTCCAACGACGGGACCCGGCATGGGCACGGTAACCCCGGCGGGGACCACCGGCGCTGCCCGCACCACCAAGCAACCCCAGCAAGAACGCAGCCGGGCCACCCGCCTCAAACTGCTGGAATCCGCCATCTCCTGCCTGGCCGAACGCGGTTGGAACGGCAGCACCGTCTCCGTGGTCGCCGAACGTGCCGGCGTCTCCCGCGGTGCCGCCCAGCACCACTTCCGCACCCGCGAGGACCTCTTCACGGCCGCCGTCGAACACGTGGCGGAGAAACGACAGGCCGCCCTCAAAGCGGTCGCCGCCAACCTGCCCCCCGTCGGCTCCCTGGCCCGCACCCGCACCGTCGTCCGCGAAATCGTCGCCCTCTACACCGGCCCCCTCTTCCGCGCCGCCCTCCACCTCTGGGTGGCCGCCACCGACGAGGACCAACTCCGCGACCGCGTCACCGCCTTGGAATCCCGCGTCGGCCGCGAGGCCCACCGCACGGCCATATCCCTGCTCGAAGCCGACGAATCCCTCCCCGGCATCCGCGAAACCGTCCAGGGCCTCCTGGACATGGCCCGCGGCCTGGGCCTCGCCAACCTCCTCACCGACGACCGAGCCCGCCGCGAACGCGTGGTGGAGCAGTGGTCCCGGATCATTGACGAGGCGTTGAGCCCTTCGAAGGAGATGGGGTCGGGGACGGGGACGGGGGATCGACCGGGGTGAGGTCGGGGTTCTCCGGGAGTTTGTCGGCGCCGGGGCAGTGGAGGTGCTGGGCCATTTTGCGGGTGAGGGAGTAGAGGACGGCGGCGCGGGCTCTGTGGGCGTCCTCAGGCTTCATGCTGGACTGCGGGCCCGAGAGCCGGGAACGGAGGTACCGAGTGTTCCCTTTGCGCCAGCTCACCGGTATTTCACACTCGACTGTGCTGAAAGCCAGGTCGTTGGCTACGTAGGTTCCGGCGCCTGCCTCGAAATAAGCCTCACCAGGCCGGGAGGGCCTGGCGGGGGTGGATCCCCAGCCGAAGCTCAGTTGCATCCACTTGTCGTTCACATCGGTGGAATTCGCGCCGCAGGAGTCCACTTCGAGGGAACCCGCGTCGGGTGTCCCTGCTTTGAGTGCGGCTGCAGCACCCTTCAGGCCCTGCTTCGTGTCCTCCTTCAGGCGGGCGCCTGCGAAGAGCTTGCCGAATTCTCGTTGCGCCGAAGGGGGCAAAGATCGTTCGCAGAAAACTGCGGCCAGTTTTTCCGGGGGCGTGCCGTCGGAACCAGGAGCAGGATGGTCCGCTTCTCCGGAGCACCCGGCAAGGAGGACGGCAATAACTGCGACGCCGGAAATGTGGCGTGCGCGGGTAAGTATTCGCATCACTCGTCATCCGACTTGTAAGTGAAAGTGTCGTGCGTCTTGCCGTCTGCGTAACCCTGTTGGGCTGCGGCCACCAACTTCTGTGTGGTCTCCGAGTCCAGTGGGAGCTTGTGGGCTTCTCCGTAAGCCTTCGCGGGATATACGGCGTTGGCCTCTCCCGCCCTCCTGTATTTCTTGTCGGCTTCCTGTATGTCATCGGTCTTGTCTATTTCGAAGCGCTTGATCGCGTCGTCCACCTCGTGGTTTATATGAGTCCCAAGGGCGCCGCCAACGACTCCGGCGGCTATGGGTATGGCGACCGGTGCGGTGGTGCCTCCGGTAACCAGGCTGACTCCTCCGCCTATGACAGTGCCGACGCCCCACTTGACCCAGTCGCCCGTCTTTGCCAGTTCTTCCTTCTGCTTCTCCATGTCATCGTTGGCATCCGCCCGGATCTGGTCAAGGCGTGAGTTGTCGAGCAGCCCGTGCACTTCGGCACCGGCGTAAACCGCTCGGTGAGCCGTCGCCGGGTGTTTGTTGGGGTCGGCGTATTCCGATTCCAGGATCCCGAGGCTATAGGCCTGCTGGGCCTGGGACATCGTGGCGTGTGTATCCTCCGTCTGGCCCATGACGGCAATGAAATCCAGGGCTTGATCGCGCGTGATGGCAGCGTGCGCCTGTCCCTTCGTTTCATAGAGCGGGTGCATTCCGCCGTCCCGGTAGGTACCGAAATCCGCCATCCCGTTGTTCAAATCATCGATGTAAGCCGCCCCCATCTTGGCCACACTGTCCTCGCTCCCCGGCCTCTTGTGCAGCAACTCGGGGTGCTCGCCGTACACCTGCACCACCTGCTCCATGACCTCGGCCCCGTCCTTCGTCCGGTGCAGGGGCGGAACGGGCGCGTCGTAGGGCACGCCGAGCGTCGCGGATTCCAGGGCGTGGCCCAGGGCGTCGTGGCCGGCCAGCGTTTTGCTCTTGTCGCCGTAGATGCTGTCGGAGGGCCATTCCCGTGCGGGGTCGTCGGAGCCGCCGACCAGGTAGTCGAAGTTGTCGCGCTGCTTGAAGAAGTCGGCGGAGGCGGCGGGGTTGTGGCCCAGGGCTTGCATGAACCCCGTCATCGGGTCGCCACCCGCGTCGTTCTCGGCGCCGAAGTTCAGGCGGTCACCGTATATACCGGCTTGCCAAACCTGGTCGAGCCCGCCGTACTCCTTGGCCGTCTTCTTCTCGTACGAGATGAGCTGCTTCCCGTAGTCGGCCAGGAAGTCGTCGTCGTATTTGCCGTGCCGCATCAGGCTGCTCATGACCTGGAAGCCGTTCGGGCTGGAGTTTGAATGGTTGGGGACGTGTCCCGGGCCGAGCTTGAGCATGTCCGATTTCCAGGCTTCCATCGCCTTGCTGTCGGACTGGCTGGCCAGGGCCAGGGTGTGGCTGAGATCGACCTGCATGTTCTTGAGGATGGCCTGGCGTGCCTGGCTGAGCTGTCCGCCCTCCAGGGGGCGGCCGGTGAGTTCGGCCCAGAGCTGGAGGGTGCCCTTCGCCTTCATCTCCACGGCGAACTTCTCCGCGAACTCCTTGTCGCCCCGGTTGTTCTTGAGGAGTTCGTCGAGCTGCTTCAGTTCGGCGTCCGTCATCTTCGCGCCCTTTTTCGCGAGGTCGGTCGCGCGGACGGCGTCGGCGGAGTCGAGGGAAGTGACCAGGCCCTTGGCGTTGAAGTCCTGCTTGTTGCCACCGAGGTTGCGGCTCAGCCCCCAGCAGGCGGTCTCGTCCGCCTCGGCGGCGCGTTGCAGGATGCGCGTCAGGCGTGCGGCCAGGGCGTCGCACTGGTCCTGTTGCTTGCGTATGAGTTCGGGGCCATCCGGGTCGTGTATCGCGCCGCTGTCCTTGGACAGGTCGTGCAGCGGTGTGACCGTTCCCTTCCCGTCGACGCGCAGGCCTTGCTTTTTGGCCTCGACGTCCGCGACCTGGTGCAGTTCGGTTTTGGCCTGCTTCAGTTCCTCGTGCAGGGTGTTGAGGACGCCGTACACGGCCTTGGCTTCCGCCGCCGCGTCGGCGTATTCCTGCTTGGCTTGCTGCGTCTGCTGCTCGGCCTGGCCGGCGGTCGCGGCAGGTTCACTCCAGCCGGCGTCGCGGAAGGGGCGGTCCACGCGATCCGCGAACTCCGTCCCCAGGCCGGTGAATTTCTGCGCGGTCTCCTGCCAGCGATCCGCGGCCGACCGCAGCGGGCCGAGTTCGAGGTGATAAAGCTGTTCGTACTTCGGCACGCCGAGCTCCCCGTGATGATGGTGATGATCGTGGTGATGTGGGTGATCCGAGCAGTGGTGTCGGTGATGTGCGGCAGCGCTCTGATGGTGATCAGTGCGCTGAATACGGGCGATGTGGACGGTGCCTGCCGCGAAGGAAGCGGTGACGCCTGCGCCCAGCACGGCTGGGGGCGCTGATCAGGCCCGGCCGTCGGCGGAAACCGGAAAGGAAGTACGGAATTCCGGGCTTCCGCACGGGGAATGCCCGCCCTCAGCCGAAAGGCGACGTCTCCCGCGGGACCGACCGCATGGTGTGAGCGTTCGTCCGCTCCACGTTGTTGTAGCCGTTGCCCGTGCTCTCCAGGTTGTTCCCCAGCCCCGCCACGCGGTTGACCAGGGCCGAGCACTGCCCCGACCAGGTTTCCGCCAACCCGTTCAGCGCGGAGCCCAGGCCGCCGTCCCAATGGCCGCCGCTGAAGTTCCGGGACGCGGCACGGGTGTCGTCCACCGGGAGTTGACCGGCGGTCTTGGTGTCGCCCGCGACCTGGCGCGCTTGGGTCCCGGCGCTGATGAGTCGCGCCGGATTGCTGATCTTTGTGTTGCCTTCCGCCATGTATGTCCCCCTCGGCTCGCCTGTTCCCGGGCGCGCGGTGCGGCGCGCGTACGTTACGGGCGCCCTGAGGATAGTAAAGGGGAGCTCAAAGCGGCGCCCGGGCGAATCAAGGAAGTGACGGACGTGACACAGGGGGCGACAGCTGATTCCGGCTAACGGCCGGGCGGGACGGCGCGGTGGCCCCGGCGATCGGCCAAGCCGCGGACAAGGCAACGGGGTGCGGCCCCAAGGCCGCACCCCGCGAAGACACGTCATACATCAGCGGCGCAGAGCGCCCTCAAGCGCTCCAAGGGCGTACGTCCAAGCGCCCCGGAAACGCCCCCGAACCGACCAGGAAGCGCCCTGCAAGCGCCCCGAACGCGCCCCGAACGCGCCCCGAACGCGCCCCGAACGCGCCCCGAGCCCGCACCCGCGATCTCAGCCCCCCGCCTTCACCGCCCCCAGCCGCTTCACCGCCGCGTACCCGTCGATGTCGTGCGGGCTGCGGGCCGCCGGGCCGACGTACCGGGCCGACGGGCGGACCAGGCGGCCGGTGCGCTTCTGCTCCAGGATGTGGGCGCTCCACCCGGCCGTGCGGGCGCAGGTGAACATGGACGTGAACATGTGCGCCGGGACCTCGGCGAAGTCCAGCACGATCGCGGCCCAGAACTCGACGTTCGTGGCCAGCACGCGGTCCGGACGCCGGTTGTGCAGCTCCTCCAGGGCGGCCTTCTCCAGCGCCTCGGCGACCTCGAACCGCGGCGCGCCCAGCTCCTTGGCCGTACGGCGCAGCACGCGCGCCCGCGGGTCCTCGGCGCGGTAGACGCGGTGGCCGAAGCCCATCAGGCGCTCGCCGCGGTCCAGGGTCTTGCGGACGTACGCGGCGGCGTCGCCGGTGCGCTCGATCTCCTCGATCATGTGCAGGACGCGGGACGGCGCGCCGCCGTGCAGCGGGCCCGACATGGCGCCCACCGCGCCGGACAGCGCGGCGGCCACGTCGGCGCCGGTGGAGGCGATGACGCGGGCCGTGAAGGTGGAGGCGTTCATGCCGTGCTCGGCGGCCGAGGTCCAGTAGGCGTCCACGGCGGCGACGTGCTTGGGGTCGGGCTCGCCGCGCCAGCGCTTCATGAAGCGCTCCACGACGGTCTCGGCCTTGTCGATCTCCTTCTGCGGCACCATCGGCAGCCCCTGCCCGCGCGCCGACTGGGCGACGTAGGACAGCGCCATGACGGCGGCCCGCGCCAGGTTGTCCCGGGCGGTGGCCTCGTCGATGTCAAGGAGCGGTTTCAGGCCCCACACGGGCGCGAGCATCGCCAGCGCCGACTGCACGTCCACGCGGATGTCCCCGGAGTGGACGGGGATCGGGAACGGCTCGGCGGGCGGCAGACCGGGGTTGAACGCGCCGTCGACGAGGAGGCCCCAGACGTTCCCGAAGGACACCTGTCCGACCAGGTCCTCGATGTCGACACCGCGGTAGCGGAGCGCGCCGCCTTCCTTGTCCGGTTCGGCGATCTCCGTCTCGAACGCGACGACTCCTTCGAGTCCGGGTACGAAGTCGGACATCAGGCGGCTCCTCAAGGTTCGGGCGGCACGCGGCTCCTGACCAAGCGTCGTGCATGCCGTGCTGTCAGCGTCTGGCGTACAGGTCGGAACGGGTACGCGGCTGCGTCCGGCAGCTCGCGGTCCGGTCCGGCCATCCCAGTGATGCCCCGCCCGGGCGTTGGTCACCCGGCGGTCCGTCTCACGGCGGGCCGGCCCGCGGGCACGGCGGCGTGATCACCGGAAAACTCGGTGTGGTGCGTCTCTTCAGGGCGGACACGATATCTCGCCCTGTCCGAAGGCCACAGCGGGCCGAGCCTTGATTTTGGCCGGTCCGATAGCTGCGGGGAAGCGTGACATCCGGCACACTGGGCGATTCGCTTACGTAAGGGTTACCGCGGGGCGTCCAGGGGCAGACTTTCGCCCCTCCCGCCCACCTGTTCCCACGCGATGCTGCAAGATGAGGCCGTGCACTCCGCCGACGCGCCTGTTACCGCCTTCTCCGAGGTCCCCGACCCCTCGACCATGCGCAAGCAGTACCGCGCCGAGGGGCTCGTCGAGAGCGACCTCGCCACCAGCCCGTACGAGCAGTTCGCGCACTGGTTCACAGAAGCGACGGCGAGCGGGCTGCGCGAGCCCAACGCGATGGTCGTCTCGACCGCCGACGCCCGGGGCCGCCCCAGCTCGCGGACCGTCCTGATGAAGAGTTTCGACGAGCGCGGCTTCGTCTTCTTCACCAACTACACGAGCCGCAAAGGCCACGACCTCGCCGAGAACCCGCACGTCTCCCTGCTCTTCCCCTGGCACCCGCTCGCCCGCCAGGTGATCGTCACCGGTACCGCCGAACGGGTCGGGCGGGACGAGACGGCCGCCTACTTCCGCACCCGTCCGCACGGTTCCCAACTGGGTGCCTGGGCGAGCGAGCAGTCGTCCCCCGTCGCCTCCCGGGAGGAACTGGAGCGCGCTTACGAGGAGTTGGCCGCCCGCTACCCGGCGGGCGAGCAGGTGCCCGCCCCGCCGCACTGGGGCGGCATCCGGGTCACCGCCGAGACGGTCGAGTTCTGGCAGGGCCGCGAGAACCGCCTGCACGACCGGCTGCGTTACGTCCGCGCGGAGGCGGGGGCGCGCAACGGAGCGAACCCGGCCGCCGGGGGCGCGGGCAACGGCTGGCGGGTCGAGCGACTGGCACCGTGACGCCGGGGCGGCACCCCGCGCTTCCGGGCGCGTCGTGTGCCGCCTCACGCACCCGCGCGTCACCGCCCGCGCGCTTCGGATCGGCCGGGGCTCCCGATGGCGGGACGAGGTGCCTTCCGCAGGGGCGCGCGAGGAACGGTCGAACGGGCCCCGTCCGGAACGGCGCGCCCTGAGACGACGCGCGCGGGCGAGCGAAACGGCCCCAGAGGATGCATGCGGCCGAGCGAAACGGCGCCCCAAAGGACGCGTGAAAAACGCACGAGGAACGAAACGCAGGCGACCCGCGGGCTGCTCCCCCGCGCCTGAGCGGCGCATGGGGGCCGGTCGGACGAACCGGCAGCCCGCGGGTCGGGTGACTGCTTGGGATTGGGCCGGCTGCGTACGGAGTTCGTACGCCGGACCGGCGTTGCACTGATGCGACGACGGGCCGTCAGCCCGCAGTCACCTCACGCGTCCGGTGTGTGTACATCTGCCGAACCACCTCCCTTCTCGTGTACCGCCACCCTAAGAAGCAGTCCGGAGCCGGACAACCGAATTTCCCGCGGGCACCGATTTCCGCGAATGGGGTGTGGGCTGGGTCACGTTCGAGTTGAATGATCCGACGTGCAGCGCCTGCACCGCGTTCATCGGAACGTCTGCTACCGCGTTCATTGGGGGTGCCCGTGACTGCTTCGTCTCCGTCACACCGCTCCGAGGCCACCCCGGCCGAAGAACCGGACCGGACGATGCCCCGGGAACAGCCGCCGGAGAGCGACGACTCCGGCCTCCTCGCCGCCCTGCTGAACGGAATGGACGCCGCCCTGTGCGCCTTCGGGGCGGACGGCACGGTCACGCACTGGAACCGCGAGGCCGAGCGCCTCCTGGGATGGTCGGCGGACGAGGCGGTCGGCCGCCCTGGGCTGGCCGGCTGGGCGGTCCGCAAGGAGGACGCCGACGAGGTCCAGGCCCGGCTGCTGGCCGCGATGACCGCACCGGGCCGCCAGGTCAACGAGTTCGCGTTGCTGACCAAGGACGGGCGCCGGGTTCTCGTCCGCACCCAGTCCTCCGTTGTCACCGGCACGGACGGCACGCCCGTCGGCGTGTACTGCGCCTTCAGCGAGGTGCACGCGCAGATCGACCTGGAGCGTTCGATCGCGCTCAGTGAGGCGCTGTTCGACGACGCGTCCTGGGGCGTGGTGCTGGTCGACGCCGATCTCCGTCCCGCCGTCGTCAACGCGCACGCGGCCCGCGCCCTGGGGGTGGGGCGGACGGCCCTGTTGGGACGCCCGTTGGGGGACCTGCTCACCCAAGGGGCGGAGGAACTGGAAGGCGCGCTGCAGCACGTCCTCGCGGAGGGGGCGCCGCCCGCGCCCGCCGAGCTGTGGGTGACGCTGCGGTCCGCGGACGCCGAGGAGCCGCGCCGCTGCTGGCGCAGCGGCTTCCTGCGGCTGGCCTCGCCGCTGGCGGAGGAACCGGTTCCGCTGGGTGTGGGCTGGCTCTTCCAGGACGTGACGGAGGCCAAGCGCGCCGAACAGGAGGGCTCGCTGCTGCGCTTCCGCGCCCGCCAGCTGCACCGGGCGGGCCGCGCGGCGGCGGAGTGCGAGGACCCGCTGGAGGCCGCCGTGGTCCACCTCGACTTCGCCCTCGCCGGCTTCGCCGACCACGGCCTGGTGGACGTGGCGACGGGGGCGGAGACGCGGGGCGCACGGCGAGGCGGCACGGAGGAGGTGGACGAGCCGACGCGAGCCTCTGGTGAGCCGGGCGCGTCCGAAGTCTCTGAAATGTCCGGGATGTCCGAGGGGCTGTGCGCGATCACCGAGGAGAGCGCGGAAGGCCGCGGACGGGGAGCGGGCGGCGGGCTCGGCGGGCCGGGGCGGGCCTGGCCCCGGCTGACCCGCGTCATCGCCTCCCCGGCGGGCGCGCCCGGCCCGTCCGAGGCGGTCCCGGCGACCGGCATCCCGGTGGCGTACCCGCCCGGCCACCCCGCGCTGCAGGCGTTCGAACGGTGCGGCTCGGTCCGCGCCGGCGCCGGGTCGTCCGCGCCGTCCCCCGGATGGTCGGCGGCGCGCAAGTGGCCGGACGGCACGGTGCACGGGCTGTGCGTGGTGCTGCGCAGCCGCGGACGGACCCTGGGGGTGACCACGTTCCTGCGCGGGGCCTCCCGCCGCCCCTTCGACCGCGCGGACGCCGCGTACGCGGAGGACGTGGCCGCGCGGATCGCCGCCGCGCTGGATCTGGCGGGGGTGCTGGGGAAGGGGTGAGGGGGCGTTTCGCCGGGCCGGGTCGTCGTACGCGTACGTGCCTGGGCGTGCGAGGGGCTGCCGGGGCACGGGGAGCCGCCGGGGCGCGAGGGACCCACTGATCGTGCGTACGTTCCGCGAGACGCGCCCGATCGCTTCCGCAGGCGAGAAGGCCGCACGGACCGCGCTCGCCGCCGGTGCCAGGGCCTGCCGCGACCGCCGACAGAAGGCAGCCACCGCCCTTACCGCCAGCCACCGCCCCCACTGCGGGTAGCCGCCCCTACTGCCGGTAGAAGATCCGGTCCGCGTACTCCTGCATCACCCGGCCGTTCCACTCGTGCCCGCCGTCCACGTTGCCGGAGCGCAGCAGCGGCGGGTCGATGCCGCGGTCGGCCAGCGCGCCCGCGGCCGTCGCCATCATGGCCTGCATGATCGCGCTGGTGACGACGGTCGAGGCGGGCGCGAACGGCGCCTCGATGCCGGGCACCGACAACTCGGCGTCACCGACCGCGACCTTGCTGTCCACGACGATGTCGCAGTGGTCCTTGAGGTAGGTGCCGGAGACGTGCCGGGACTTGGTCTCGTCCGCGTAGGCCACGGACGTCAGCCCGACGACCTTCAGGCCCAGCGCCCGCGCGTTCATGGCCATCTCCACCGGGAGCGAGTTGCGGCCGGACAGGGAGATGATGACGAGCACGTCGCCGGGGTGCAGCGGGCTGGTGTCCAGGACCGCCCCGGCCAGCCCGTCCACCCGCTCCAGGGCGCTGCCGAGCGTGGCCGGCCGCACGTCCACACCGACGACGCCCGGCACGGACAGCAGGTTCACGACGGCCAGGCCACCGGCGCGGTAGACGGTGTCCTGGGCGGGGAGGGAGGAGTGCCCGGCGCCGAAGGCGAAGATCCGGCCGCCGGCGGCGACGGTGTCGGCGATCAGCTCGCCGGCCGCGTCGATGCGCTCGCCCTCCTCGTCGCGCACCCGGCGCAGCAGGTCGATCGCGGCGTCGAAGTACTGCCCGGTCAGCCGGTCGCTCTCACCCATGCCCGCGGGCCCCTTTCGTCGAAGGTCGTCGCATTCCGTCGGCTGCGGAACCACGGACACTCGTGGCGCGGCTCACGGTGCGGTCTGGACCCGGGCCCTGTCAATACGGGTGTGCGAGGTGATCCGTGAGTGGCGCCCGGCCAGGCGTACACCGGGAGGACAGCCTAGGACTCCTCTCCCGTAAGCGGGCGTGCGCCCACTGGTCCCCCGGTTGCGCGTACGGTGCGCAGTGATCTCCCGGAGAGACGTGGCGGTGGCCCCTTCCGGGAGGCGCGTGGGGGAGCGACGGTGCGGGTCGGCGCGCCGACCGTGCCCCGTTCCCCGGGCGGCGCACGGCGCCGGGACGGCCGCGTTGTCAGTGGGATGCGTCAGAATTGAATGCAGGGCCACCGCACGACTCATCAAGGGGCACGCATGTCCGGACTGATCGACACCACGGAGATGTATCTCCGCACCATCCTCGAACTGGAGGAGGAAGGTGTGGTGCCCATGCGCGCCCGGATCGCCGAGCGGCTGGAGCAGAGCGGCCCCACCGTCAGTCAGACGGTGGCGCGCATGGAACGGGACGGCCTCCTGACGGTCGCGGGCGACCGCCACCTGGAGCTGACCGAGGAGGGCCGCCGGCTGGCGACCCGCGTCATGCGCAAGCACCGCCTCGCCGAGTGCCTGCTCGTGGACGTCATCGGGCTCGAATGGGAGCAGGTGCACGCCGAGGCGTGCCGCTGGGAGCACGTCATGAGCGAGGCGGTCGAGCGCCGCGTCCTGGAGCTGCTCCGCCATCCGACGGAGTCGCCGTACGGCAACCCCATCCCCGGCCTGGAGGAGCTGGGCCAGAAGGCCGAGGTCGATCCGTTCCTCGACGCCGGGATGGTCAGCCTCTCCGATCTGGACGCGGGAGCGGACGGCAAGACGGTCGTCGTGCGCCGGATCGGCGAGCCGATCCAGGCGGACGCGCAGCTGATGTACACCCTCCGCAGGGCGGGCGTGCAGCCGGGCGCCGTGGTGAGCGTCACGGAGTCCCCGGCGGGGGTGCTCGTCGGCAGCAGCGGCGAGGCCGCCGAGCTGGCGACCGACATCGCCTCGCACGTTTTCGTGGCCAAGCGCTGACGCTCCGCTTGTGGGCCCCGCCAGGGCCCTGACCAGCATGTGAACCCGGCCCCGTCGGCTCGTCCCAGGGAGTCCGCTTTTACTCCGTTCGAACGGAGTTGGCGGAACACGAGCGGCGGGGCCGGTGGCGTGCCAGGCTGGCGCTGACGCATCCGTACGCGAGCCATGACGTGTTGCGCTGAAGACCTGGGGCTGAGCGGCTTGAGACGTGCGAGGCTGGACGAGGCTGCCGCCTTTCCCGCAGGTCGGGGAGGGGGCTCGGGGTGCATCCACGGAGTCCGGTACCGCATTCGCCGCCGGTGACCCCGGGCCCGGCCCCGGGGGCGCTCGGTACGCCCCCGCTCTGCCGCTTCGAGGGCGGGCTTCGGGCGGCGGCCGGACTCCGAGGGCCGTGGGAGACGACGGAGCCAGTCACTCCGCGAGGCCGTGTCGACGCCGCCAGGAGCTGTGCGCGTAGCCGCCCGCGAGGGTGGCCGGGGGATTCCGTTCCGGTCCGGAAGGGCGTGGGTGCCGGATGGGCCGCGGGGGCGGCGGGCGCCGACCTGTTTCGAGGAATCCCGGCCGCCGGACGAGGCCCGGGGGCTGAGGGCGCCGACGCGGTTCGAGACGCTGTGGGCGCCGACTCGGTTCGAGAGGCCGCGGGCGCTGGACGTTGCCCGGGAGCCGTGTGTGCCGGACGAGGCCGCAGGGCCGTGGGTGCCGACTGGGGCTCGGGCGCCGTGGCTGTCGGCTTGGGCCGGTCTGCCGTCAGAAGCGGTCGGGCCCGGCGGAGGCGCGCGGGCGGCGGTAAGGCTCTGGGCGACAACGAGGGCCCCGGCGCTGCGAGCTGCCGGGGCCCCGCCTCCCCATGTCCCCCCGTCAAGACCCGGAGCCCCGAGCTCTCAGGGTCTTGGGGCGGCAAGCTCCCTTCCCGGTGGAGCCAGCCTCCCCGTAGCTGTCTCCCCTCGGCGTGCATCGTCAATCCTGCGTGGCGGTCACTCGAACGAGCGGTATTGGGCGCAGGAACGTTGCTTTTCGGGTCCATGCGAATGTCTGTTCGATAATGTGGGGCTGCTCGAAGGATGAGTGGGGGTGCCAGGGCATATGGTGCGGCGCATCGACGTGACGGGAGCCGACGGCATACGGCTCGCGGCCTGGGAGTTCACCGACCCGCCCAAGGGCGAGGGCGAGGGCTGGCAGCACAACGGGCGGAAGCCGGGCGTGCTGCTGCTGCACGGCCTCATGGGCCGCGCCGCACACTGGGCGGACACCGCCCGCTGGCTCGGCGCCCGGTACCGGCCGGTCGGCCTGGACCAGCGCGGCCACGGCCGCAGCGAGAAGCCGGCGGACGGGCCGTTCGACCGCAAGACGTACGTCGATGACGCGGTCGCCGTCATCGAACAGCTCGAACTGGCGCCGGCCGCCGTGGTCGGCCACTCCATGGGCGCGCTCACCGCCTGGCAGCTCGCCGCCTCCCGGCCGGAACTGGTCAGCGCGCTGGTCATCTGCGACATGCGGGCCTCCGCCCTGGGCGCGGCCTCCCAGCGGGAGTGGGCGGACTGGTTCCGCTCCTGGCCGGTGCCCTTCGCCACGCTCGCGGACGTCCGCAAGTGGTTCGGCGAGGACGATCCCACCCTGGAACGCCCCCGGCCCGCCCGTGGCGAGTTCTTCGCCGAGGTGATGGCCGAGCGCGCCGACGGGTGGCGGCCCGTCTTCTCCCGGCGCCAGATGCTCAGCGCCCGGGACGCGTGGGTGCACGACGCCCACTGGGACGACCTGGCGCAGGTGCGGTGCCCGACGGTGGTGGTCCGTGGGCTGGACGGCGAGCTCGGCCGGGCCGAGGCGCAGGAGATGGTCCGTGTGCTGCCGCAGGGCGCCTACGCGGAGATCGCGGACGCCGGCCACTGGCTCCCCTGGGAGCAGCCCGAGGAGTGGCGCCGCATCGTCGAGCCCTTCCTCCAGGCGGTGATACCGACCTGAGCCGGGTACCCGGCCGGTGGTCGGCCGCTGGGGCTCATCTCCTGCCGTGGGTGAGGCCTTCCCGCCGGATACGGGTGGTCAGGGACTCGCCGGTGAGCAGGGAGCCGTAGCCGGTGGCCGACCACAGGCTCCGCTCGGGCGGGACCGTGTAGTACGGGACCTCGGCGCCGTCCAGCCGGTCGACGAGGACTTGCGGCGTCCGCCGTCCGCGCAGGGCGCGGAGGCACCCGTCGCACGCGGCCACGCGTATGTGATCGCGGTCGGCGGACGGACGCCACGGAACGCGGCGGAGGGCCGGGCCGTGGAGCGGGTGGAAGAAGCACAGCGGGAGCGCGTCGGGTGTCCGGGCGAGCGCTGCGCGGCCCTCGGAGACCAGGGCGAACACACCCGCGAGGTCGGGTATGCCACGGGCTTGGCCCAGCACGGTCTCGGCCGTCGAGCAGGACGCCAGCGCCGACTGCGCGCGGGCCGGTTCGGTGTGCGGGGCACGGGCCTCCTGCGCGAGCCGGGCAACCTCCTCGGCGGCCTGCTCCCGCAGCGCCGCGGCGTCCGCCTGGCGCGCGGCGGCGAACACCGAGCGGGGCAGGGCGAACGGTGCGGCCAGGTCACGCAGCCGGCTGCGGCGGCGGAGCAGCAGGAACGTGGCCGTGAGGACGAGGAGCGGCCCGGCGGCGAGCGCCAGCAGGCGGGTCAGCGTCGCGTCGGAAGCCTCGGGGGGACGCGTCTCGCTTTGCAGCGTCGAGGCCAGGTCGGTCCCGCACAGTGTCAGCAGCCACCCGGCCAGCAGTACCGTCCCCGTTCGCAGCACCGCTGCCACCCCCTTCGATCAAAACTTCGACCCGACGCTATCGCGCCTGCCCACACGCGTGCGCAGCCTGTGGATAACTCGCCCCGCGAGCACGCGATTCTCGGGTCGCGGCAGCTCAACGGCTTGATCCCAACCGCCAACGGCTGCTTCGGCCTTGGCGTGCCGCTTTGCCGGCCGGTCGCGCCGGTCGCGTTCGTCCCGTCGGGACTTCAGCGATCGGTGGTGGATTCGGCCGGGTGAGAGGGCTCACCGATGCCGGGTTGAGCGGCTTCACCGATGAGCGCCACCAGCGGCAGTCATCGATCAGCTCTCCCCGGCGTCATCGATCGGCTCCCCCGGCGGTCGGCGGTACCTCCGGCATGTCACCGGTCGGAGACAAGGGCCGCCGCAGGCGCTCGATGGGCCTCCACATGCGACATCGCCCGCGAAAAGCCCCGTGAACGGGACCTTCCGCGGGCGATGCGATGCGGTGGGACGCGGTGCGATGCAGTGCGATGTGATGCAGTGCCGCGACGCGAGACGAGGCGACGTGCCATGACGTGCCGTGCCATGACGTGACGCGGGAAGCCGCCGGCAGCCGAATCGAATCCGGGGCAGCGGCATCGGGGCAGCGGCGTCGCCCCGCCCCCGTTCACCTCACCCCTTGCTCACCGCCGTCAAGATCTCCGGCAGTCGTGCCGCGACCCGTGGCGCCGCCAGCCGCATGCCCAGCAGCGCGGCGCCGAACCCGTACGCCGCGCCCACCGGCAGCAGCACCCACAACAGCCCGCCCATGTCGGCCAGGTGCAGGAAGAGCGTCAGCGCGAGCAGGGGGGCGGCGAAGGCCGCGGCCACCAGGAAGCCGCCCAGCAGGCTGAACCACGCGATGGCGCCCTGGCCCGGGGCGACGTTCTTGTTGCCCTCGGACGGAATCGAGTAGGGGAAGAACACCGAGGCCAGCGCGCCGGTGGCGATGAGTGTGCCGAGCAGCGCCAGCGACAGCCCGTACACCTCGGCGAACGCCGACCACGGGCCGACGAGGGCGGCGGTGCCGACCGTCACCAGCGTCGTGTACGGGAAGGCGACCAGCACCAGCGCCAGGGCGCGCCCCCGCAGCTCCAGGTAGGCGTCGCGCGGTGTGGCGATGGTGGAGGCCACCATCCAGAAGGCGGAGGTGTCCTGCCCGAACTGGTTGTACATCTGCATGCCGAGCAGCGCCGAGGCCGAGAACGCCGTGTAGATGCTGCCGCCGCCCTGGATGAAGGAGATCACCGGGACCAGCAGGCCGACGCCGAGCGCCGTGGCCCAGGACATCTTGGATTTCGGGTCCCGCCACGCGTACCGCAGGGTCCGCAGCATGACCGTGCCGGTGCGCCCCTCCGGGAGGAGGCGTGTGGCCCCGCCGCCCTTCCTGGTGGCGCGGGCGGAATCGCGTCCGCTGTCCTTCTCGACGGCCTGCAGGGTGGAGGAGTCGGGCGAGGTCATCACGGTCGTGAGGGTGCGCTGCCACCACCACAGGAGCAGGACGAGCGCCAGCGCGGCGAGCCCCAGGCCCAGTGCCGCGCGCCCGTAGGCGCCCGTACCGGCCGCGTCGACGGCGTCGATCGCGGAGGCGGGCGGGATCCAGCGCAGCACGTCCGCAACCGGTTCCAGGACCGACAGCCCGTCCGGACGAGCCAGTTTCTGGACGCCGATGTTGACGCCCTGGGCGGCGAACGCGACGATCAGGCCGCTCAGTACGGCCAGGTCGCGGCCCCGGCGGCTGGTCAGCAGCCGCACGTTGGCGGTGGCCACGCCGCGGGCCAGCGCCACGCAGATCAGGAGCAGCAGGACGACGGCCAGGATGCCGGCGACCGCGGCGGCGGCCCCATGGGCCACCAGGATCACCGAACCGACCGCCAGGGCCAGCGTGAACAGCGGGCCGATGCCGATCAACGAGGCCACCAGCAGCGCGCCGGTCAGCGAACGGGGCCGCAGCGGCAGCATCACCAGCCGCGTGGGGTCCAGCGTCTCGTCGCCCCCGGGGAAGAACAGCGGCATGCCCGCCCACCCCAGGGTCAGCAGCGCGGCCAACAGGACGCCCAGCGCGCCGGCGTGCTCCACGCCGCGCAGCGCGATCAGCGCCAGCAGCACGCCCGCCGCGCACAGGAGCGCCATCACGAGGCCCGCCACGTACGCCGCGGTGCGACCGGCGGACTGGCGCAGCCCGTTGCGCAGCAAAGAGAGCTTGAGTCGTACGAAGACCGGCACCAAGGAGGCGGCCGGAGAGGCGGTGCTCGCGGTGCCGGTGCGTGCGGTGGCGGTCATCGGGCGCCGCCGCCGAGCCAGTCCAGGCTGTCGCCGGCCGTGCGGTCGCCCGCGCCGACGAGTTCGAGGAACGCGTCCTGGAGGGTGGTGGCGTCCCCGCGTACGTCCGCGAGCGGGCCGTCCGCCCGGATGCGGCCACCGGCCATCACCGCCACCCAGTCGCACAGCGACTCCACCAGCTCCATGACGTGGCTGGAGAAGATGACGGTCGCGCCGGACGCGGTGTACCGCTCCAGAACGCCGCGGATGGTCTGCGCCGACACCGGGTCCACGCCCTCGAACGGCTCGTCCAGGAAGAGGATTTCCGGGTTGTGCAGCAGCGCCGCGGCCAGGCCGATCTTCTTGCGCATGCCGGTGGAGTAGTCGACGACGAGTTTGCGCTGCGCGCCGGACAGGTCCAGCACCTCCAGCAACTGGTCGGCCCGCTTGTCGACCTCGTCACCAGGCAGGCCGCGCAGCCGCCCTATGTAGGCGAGGAGTTCGCGCCCTGAGAGGCGCTCGAAGAGGCGCAGTCCCTCAGGGAGCACGCCGATGCGGGACTTGACGGCGACGGGGTCGCGCCAGACGTCGTGCCCGCCGATCTCGACCACCCCGGCGTCGGGGCGCAGCAGGCCGGTCACCATCGACAGGGTGGTGGTCTTGCCCGCTCCGTTCGGCCCGACGAGGCCGATGAACCGGCCCGCGGGGAGCGTCAGGTCGATGCCCGCGACGGCGACCTGCTCGCCGAACTTCTTCCACAGCCCCTGGACGCGTACGGCGGTCGGGCCACCGGCCGTGCCCCCCACAGACGCGTCGTGGGGTGTCCCCCTTGGCGCGTCCGAACCGCCCCCGAGCGGAGCCGTCGCGGCTCGCTGGTCGTCGTGCCCTGGCTGGTTGGTCACCGGTCCTGCCCTTCCGTGTCCATACGGGGACCGGTCTCGCCCCCGTCCGTCGTCCCACGATACGGGTGGGGGTCCGGAGCGGCCGGGCTCCGAGATGGCGAAGTCGCAGGTGGCGACGGTGAACGCGAGGAAGGCCGTCGGCAGGACCGGGCGCGGACGGCATGTGCGCCGTGCACGAAGAAGGCCCGCCATCGAAGCGGCGCCCTCTACGGAGCGTCACTTCGGCGACGGGCCCTGGGGCCGGTCGTTCAGCGCCCGCGCGCCGCCGCTGTCTCCCGGCCGCAGGCGTAGGCGAGCGGGCTGATGAGCTCGTCCGCGTCGGGCAGCCAGCGGTTGGCCGGTGTGGGGCGGCGGGCCCACTGCACCGAGCCGTGCGGGCCCACACGGGTCGGCGGCGCCGCGATCCAGTCGCCTTCGCCGCGGGCGATCAGGTCGAGCGCGGCCGGCGGCCAGCCCAGGTTCCGCACCAGACCCGGGAGCTTCGCCACCGCTCCGGGCAGGACGAGGAAGAGCATGCGGCGGTCGGGAGTACGGGTGACGGGCCCCAGAGGGAGGCTCATGCGCTCCATACGGGCCAGCGCCAGGCAGCCCGCCGTCTCGGGGACGTCGAGGGCGTCGAACGTGCGCCCTGTAGGGAGCAGGATCGACGCGCGCGGCTGTTTGGTCCACATGCGGCGGGCGGCCGTCGCGCTGCCGGTGGCCAGCCCGGCCCAGTCGGGGGCGAGCGGGTGCGCGCCCGGCGCGGCGCAGTCGGGGGCGCCGCACGAGCAGCGCGGGCGTTCGCCGTCCTCGTACAGCCATGCGCCGGGGAAGACGTCCCAATGCCGCTCTTCCGCGTAACGCGCCGCAGCGTCGATGAGCTGCTCGCCGCGCTGCTTGGGGATCAGCGTGGCTCCTGTGACTCCAATGGTCTCTTCCACGTTGATGACAACTTGCCTCGTCACCAAGGGTTACGGCCGAGTGGGTGACGTACCCGGCGCACCGCTTCGGCCCGCAGGGCGCATGGATGCATGTCCGGGGGCGCGTGTGCGGCTACGGCACGGGAGCGGGTAGCCACCTGCGTGACGGGCGGAGAGGCCGCCCGGCGGGGGCCCGACCGGCACCGCGACGACCCCGGAAACGGCGGGGCCGGTCCCGGGCGGGCGCCGCGAGCAGCACGCGAGCACGGCACGCCGTCGCCAATTCCCCATAAGCATATGTCCGTCACGTATCACCGGGCGGAGCGCATATCCGTAATAGCGCAGATATTCCGGTGTCGCGGAAAACATGGTTGTCCTCGGAATGCGTCGGGAATCGACCCGCAGCTCCTGAAAACTCTTGTGAAACAGGGATATCGGGGATTACTTGGGGAATTGAGCAGTGGGAACGGCGTTCGCCGGTGAACGCGCAGCACTAACAGGGGGTGCAGCATGGCCGCCAGGCCGCTCGTCGCGCGGCAACCGAACGAACGGTTGCAGGCGCTCATCCAGGAAGCCGCCTGCTCCAACGCCGGGCTGGCCCGCCGCGTGAACATGTGCGGTGCCGAGCACGGCCTCGACCTGCGCTACGACAAGACCTCGGTCGCCCGCTGGCTGCGCGGTCAGCAGCCGCGCGGCCGGGCCCCCGCCATCATCGCGGAGGCTTTGGGGCGGAAGCTCGGGCGCACGGTCACCATCGACGAGATCGGCATGGCGGACGGCAAGAACCTGGCGTCCGGGGTGGGCTTGCAGTTCTCGCCGACGGTTCTCGGCGCGATCGAACAAGTATGTGAGTTGTGGCGCAGTGACGTCGGGCGGCGCGATTTCCTGAGCGGTTCGACGGTGGCGGCCTCGGCCCTGGTGGAGCCCAGCCGCGACTGGCTCATCACCGGCACCGATCCGCAGGTCGCGCGGAGCGCCGGGGCCCGGGTCGGAATGTCGGACGTCGAGGCCGTACGGGCGATGACGACGGCGCTGTGCGAACTGGACCACCGCTATGGCAGTGGCCATGTCCGCCCGGTGGTCGTGCATTACCTCAACAGTGTGGTTTCGGGCTTGCTGGCGGGCTCCTACAGGGAGTCCGTGGGGCGGGAACTGTTCGCGTCCGTCGCGCGGTTGACGGAACTCGGCGGCTACATGGCCGTCGACACGGGCCAGCCGGGGCTGGCGCAGCGGTACTACATCCAGGCGCTGCGGCTGGCGCAGGCGGCGGGCGACCGCGGGTTCGGCGGCTACGTGCTGGCCGCCAGCATGAGCCACCTGGCCGCCTCGCTCGGCAACCCGCGGGAGATCGCGCAGCTCGCGAGGGCCGCGCAGGAGGGCGCGCGGGGGCAGGTGCCGCCTCGGGCCGAGGCCATGTTCTTCGCCGCGGAGGCGCGCGGGCACGCGCTGATGGGGGACGCCCGCGCCTTCCAGACGGTGGCGGGCCGCGCCGTCGGGGCGATGGAGCGGGCCGACGGGGCGACGGAGAAGGGCGACGACCCGTCGTGGATCGCGCACTTCGACCGCGCCTATCTGGCCGACGAACTGGCCCACTGTCACCGGGACCTGGGCCAGGCGCTGGCGGCCCGCCAGCGCGCCCAGGAGGCGCTGGACGGGCACCCGGAGGGGCGGGCGCGCCGCCGCGCGATCGGGCTGGTGCTGCTGGCCAGCGCGCAGGTGCAGCAACGCGAGATCGAGCAGGCCTGCCATACGGGCACGCAGGCCGTGGAGTTGCTGAGCGGGCTGCGCTCCAACCGCGGCGCGGAGTACCTGGAGGACCTCCACCACCGCTTGGAGCCCTACCGGGACGAGCCGGTGGTACGGGAGTTCGGCACACGGGTCGGGCTGCGGCCGGCCGCCGCGTAGATGCCGCTCCCCTAGGGGGCCGGATTTCCCCTAGGGGAACGGCTTTCCCCTAGGGGCCCGGATCGACGGGCTCGGGGCACGCCGGGGGAGGGGAAGCGGCGTGCCGAAGAGCGCCGGTCCGGCGGCCGGTCGCGAGTGGAGGGGGCGAGTGCGGGGGACGAGTGCGGCGGCGGAGGAGGGGTGTCCTGGTCACGGCGGACGATCGTCCGGTGTGACCAGGCGCCTTCGTCGAACCTGCGGACGAACCGGTAGCGTGACCCGACGATTCCGTAAGTCCGCAGATAGTAGGAGTCCCGGTGACGCAGAGCGGTCAGGGCAACGACCCTCAGAATGCTGCGGGTGGACCCGCACCAGAGGGCGTCGCGCTGCCCACGGGCGGCGCCGCGCAGCCCCCCGCCCCCCACAGCGCGCCGTCGGCGGGACAGCCTTGGGGAGGGGCGTGGCCACCGGCGCAGCCGGCGCACGGACAGGAGCAGCCGCTCCCCTACGGGGCCGGGTCCGGGCAATTTCCGGGACAGGTTCAGGGGCCGGATCAGGGTGCGCATGCGGGCCCGCGGCAGGGATCGTTCGCCGGGCCGGGGACGTTTCCGGGGCAGTCGCAGAGCCATGGTCAGTACGCGTACGAAACCGGGCAGCACGCGTACGGAGCCGAGCAGCAGACGTACGAAGGCGGTCGGCAAGCGTACGGAGCCGGACAGCAGACGTACGGCTCCGATCAGCAGACGTATGGCTCCGCTCAGCCCGCCGGACCGGGCCTGACGCCACCGCCCGCGACATACGCCACCGGGCAGCAGCCCATACCCGCGCACGGGCAGCCCGGCCCGCTGGACCTCCCCCCGCACGGACAGCCCGCGCAGGCCGCGTACGGACCGGGCGGCCAGCTCCCGCCTGCCACACCCGCGGCCGGGGTGCCGTTGCCACCGGCCGCCGGGGCATCGGAGGAGACGCGGCTGCTGGCGCCCATCAGCTCGCGGACCGAGGCCCCAGGGGCGCCGCAGGCAGGGCCCCGCACCGAGGGAGCGCCGGGCACGCTCGGAGGCGCGTCCGGGCAGCAGGGCGGGTTCGCCACACCGGACGGAGCCCACCCTGGGTACCGGCAGAACGGACAACCGGGACACGCCGCACCGCCCGCCTGGCCCGGAACGGACGGCCACGGCGCGCCGCTCGCCCCCGGGGCGCCGCAGGCCGCCGGTCCACACGCCGCCGGTCCAGCCATCGGATCTCCAGCAGGGCCGCACGCTGCCGCGCCGTTGCCCCCCGCCGCCATCGATGACAGCACGCAGCTCATCACCCCGTACCGGGGCGAGAGCGGGACGCGGAAGCAGCAGGGCAGCGGGCAGCACCGAGGCCGGCCGGAGCACCTGACCAAGCCGGGCACCCCGGACGGCCCGTCCGCCCCCCACAGACCCGACGACGGCACGCACGGCGGCCACCCGTCTTTCCCCGGTGGCCAGGCGCTCCCGCCGCACGGCGACAGCCACCCCGGCTTCGCCGCGAACGCCCACGCGCCGCTGCCGTCCCCCGCCTCCCGGCCCGAAACCCCGGACGAGTCCACGCAGTTGCTGCGCCCGGTGAAGCAGTCACCGGCCCGGCCCGCAGGACAGCCGCAGCCGCGGCAGGCACCCTCCGCCCCGCAGCCGGGCGCCCCCGCGGCCTCCCCGTCCGAGGAGACGCAGGTCCTCCCGCCCGTCCCGGGTGGCGGCACCCCCACCCCGCCGCCCGGCGCGCCTTTCGGCGGCCCCGCAGGGGCTCCGGCCGATCGCCGGACGCCCGCCGAGTTCGACGGGCTCTTCCGCTCGGGCGCGGCAGGGGCCAGCCCGGCCCCGCCCGCCCCGCCGGTGGCCGACTCCACGCAGCGGCTGCCGGTCTTCGACGACTTGGGCCCGCAGCCGGACGGCCCCTGGGCGGGCCGCCGCGACGACCCGCCGTACGACGCCCCGGACGACGGCGGCCGGCGGCGGCGCCCGGCACGCGCCGTGGTGATCGGTGCCGCCGTCGTGGCGCTGGCCGGAGCGGGGCTCGGCGTGGGCTGGGCGCTCAGCGGCGGCGACGAGGAACCCACGGCCAAGCCCCAGAGCCCCGCCGGCACGCCCTCCGCGTCCGTCCCGGCGGCCGACAAGCCCACGAACGAGCCGAAGCCGACCGCCGACCCCGTGGCGGAGCAGGCCAAGGCGCTGGACGCGCTGCTCGCGGACAGCGGCAGCAGCCGCGCCGCCGTCGTCAACGCCGTCAAGGACATCCGGGGCTGCGACAACCTCAAGGGCGCGGCGAAGGACCTCCGGGGCGCGGCCGGGCAGCGCAACGACCTGGTGACCCGTCTCGGGAAGCTGCCCGTCGACAAGCTTCCCGGCGGTTCGCGGCTGAGCGCCTCGCTCACCGCCGCCTGGAAGTCCTCCGCGTCGGCCGACAACCATTACGCGGCCTGGGCCGGTCAGGTGGCGGGCAAGAAGGGCTGCCACAAGGGCAAGGCCCGCGGCACCAAGGAGACGGCCAAGGGCAACACGGCCAGCGGCGAGGCGACGAAGGCCAAGCGCGAGGCGGCGGCACTGTGGAACCCGATCGCCAAGAGGTACGGCCTGACCGAACGCCGACCGGAACAGTTGTGAGCCGGTCCGGGCGGTCGTGAGCCGCGGATCGGGGACGCGAGCGGGCCGGCCCGGCGCTCCCTGTACCACCGATCTTCGGATCGGTCACCCACCGACGCTCCGCCGATCTTCAGGGTTCGCTGAAGATCGGCAGCGAAGAACGTACGATCGAATACTGTGCAAGGTTCGGAGAACTCTTCCCGTCGCGGCCGTCGCTCCAGCACCATGGGCGGCATGCCGCTCAACGACATGCCGTGGTGGCGCTGGCGCTGCACCGTGCGGTCGGCGCTGCACATGCTGTCCGACCCCGTCTTCCAGCAGGAGACCTGGCTGACGGGCCGCCCCGGCTACGGGGACGTGACGGACGCGGTCTACCGGCTCGTCGAGGACACCTGGCTGGACAACTGGTCGGCGGAGAAGTACGTCGGAACGATCTTCCGGGACTCCCAGGAAGCCTCCCTGGTGGACGCGGCCGTCCTCCAGGTGCTCCGGATCATGCACCAGGTCGGCGCGGACGCCCCGGTGACGAGCTACCTGGAGCATCCCGGCTGGCCGGAGGCCGTACGGGCGGCACGGGACGCCCACGTGCGGATGGCCACGTCGGACGGCGACAACCCGGACGTACCGCCCGTGCCGCTGAACGTGCTGGCCATGATGACCCGGGGGATGACGGTCCGGGTGTGACCGGGACCGCCCGGCGGCGGGTGCCCGGCGGGCACGCGGGGCGAGAGGGCCGGATGATGTGCGACCCTATGAGGTCATGAGCCAGTCGCACCCCAGCACCCCCGACCAGTACGTCCTGACCCTGTCCTGCCCCGACAAGCAGGGCATCGTGCACGCCGTGTCCAGTTACCTGTTCATGACCGGCTGCAACATCGTGGACAGCCAGCAGTTCGGGGACCAGGACACCGGCCTGTTCTTCATGCGGGTGCACTTCGCGGCGGAGGCGTCGGTCGACCTGGAGAAGCTGCGGGCCAGCTTCGCCGCGGTCGGCGGCTCCTTCCAGATGGACTGGCAGATCCACCGGGCGGACGAGCGGATGCGCGTCGTCCTGATGGTGTCCAAGTTCGGGCACTGCCTGAACGACCTGCTCTTCCGGTCCCGCATCGGCGCGCTGCCGATCGAGATCGCGGCCGTGGTCTCCAACCACCAGGACTTCGCCGAGCTGGTCGGCTCGTACGACATCCCCTTCCACCACATCCCGGTGACGAAGGACACGAAGGCGGCGGCCGAGGCGCGGCTGCTGGAGCTCGTCGAGGAGGAGAACGTCGAGCTCGTCGTGCTCGCCCGCTACATGCAGGTGCTCTCCGACGACCTGTGCAAGGCGCTGTCCGGCCGGATCATCAACATCCACCACTCCTTCCTGCCGAGCTTCAAGGGCGCCAAGCCCTACCACCAGGCGCACGCGCGCGGCGTGAAGCTCATCGGCGCCACCGCCCACTACGTGACGGCGGACCTCGACGAGGGCCCGATCATCGAGCAGGAGGTCGAGCGGGTGGGCCACGGCCTGAGCCCCGACCAGCTCGTGGCGGTCGGCCGGGACGTGGAGTGCCAGGCCCTGGCCCGTGCGGTCAAGTGGCACAGCGAGCGGCGGGTGCTCCTGAACGGGACCCGTACGGTCGTCTTCGCCTGAGCCAGAGCCTGAGCCTGAGCCTGGTCCAGAGCCAGACCCTGAGCCGCCGGGCGCGCGGCGCGGGGCTTGTGCGCGGGTGTGCGGGAAGGCCCGGAACCCGTGGCGCGGCCTCTTGAAGGCTTGAAGGGCAGCCGGAGAAGCCCCTGAGGAAGCCGGAAGGCCGACCGCCGCTCAAGGGGCACCCGGAAGGACCCGACCACCCCCAGGGGCGGCCGGGTCCGGCCCGTCCCTCACAACCGGGACAGCGACGCCGTCGCGAACAGCACCTCGCGGATGGCCTCGCGCTCGCCGTCCTGTCCCGCGGCGGCCTCCTCGGGCGAGACGTGCCCGGCCGCGAGCTGGCAGAACTCGACGCTGTCCAGCGCGATGTGCGCCACCGCCCGGTCCGGCGTCCCCCGGGCGGCCGGGGAGTCCAGGGCTATGTACCAGTGCCCGCCGCCACTGCCCTCGACCTCCAGGTGCAGGCACCGGCCCGGGGCACCGGCCTCCACCAGGTACCGGGGCGGGGCGGCCAGTCCGGTGCGGCGCCGGTCGGCCAGCGCGCCGGGCAGCAGGCGGGCGGCCAGGTCGACCATGCTGCTCAGGTGGCCGGCGGCGGGTGGCTCGTACGGATAGTCCACCGCGTCGGCGATGTCGCCCGCGTGCATCCAGCACTCGAAGGCACGGTCCAGGAACGAGTCGCGCAGCGGTAGCGCGGCTTCGCCGTAGGCCACGTCCAGCTCGGCCACCCCGCGGCCGGCGAAGGACGCCGTGGTGATGAGGGTGTGGGACTGCTTCCGCCACGGGGCGCGTGCGGCGCGTGCGCCGCGGCCCTCAGGCACGGACCGCCAGAAGGCCTCCGTACGGGCGGTGGGGGAGGCGGGGGCGCGCGGCGCCGCGTCGCCCAGGGGGTCGGCGAGCCCGAGGGCGGTGGCGACCAGGCCGTCCACCGCCATGAGGTGGCCGATGACCCCGGCGACCGTCGTCCGGCGCTCGACCGGCCGCTCGCCCTCGAACCAGCGCAGCAGCACCGGCGCCCGCCACTCCGCCTCGCCCATGTCGCTCAGCAGCGCGTCCAGCCGCGCGGTCTCGGCGTCGTACGGCGTCGCCCACTCGGGGACGGGGATACGGGCCGGACGGCGGCCGAGGCAGCCCTCCAGCACGCGCGAGCGCAGCAACGGGTCGAGGTCGAGCGGGGCGGGCGGGCGCAGCAGCCCCACCGCGTCGCGCAGCCGCAGGGCCTCGTCGGCGCAGGCGGCGCAGTCGGTGAGGTGCGCCTCGACGGCCTCCGTCTCCTCGGGGGAACACGCGGCCAGCGCCCAGGCGCCCAGCAAGGACTTGAGCACCTTGTGCGGGGGAGCGGGCAACGCGGCGGGCGGGTCGGCCGGCGCGGGGTCCGCCTCCGGGCGGAAGGCGGGCTCGGGAGACGACGGGGGAGCGGCCTTCTCCGGTGGGCGGGGCGCGGGCCCGTTCCGCGGCGTGGCGCGGGGCGGCAGGTCGGGCAGCGGGCCGCGGTCCTCGGCGGCGGGGCGGGGAGCGGGGATGCGGGGCCGGGCGGCCGGGCCGTGGGGGCCGAGCCCGTAAGGGGTTTCACCTCGGGGCGCGTCGTGGTCGTGCGGTTCGTGCCCGTCGTCGTGGTCGCGCTGCCCCGGCGGGCCCGTGTCGTGGGGGCCGGTGTCCTTCGGGCGCCGAGCGCCGCCGTCGCGCTCGGTGCCGTAGGGGTCACCGTACGGATCGCCGTAGGGGTCTCTGTCCTCGTGCGGGCCGTAACCGTCCCAGTCCTCCGGGCGGTTCACAGCGACCGCCCGCGACCGGGGCCGGAGGACGGGGGGTCGACCGTGGCGGACCGCCCGCCGGGGAGCTCCCGTCCCGGCGGGTCCGGCTTTCTCGCGGCCAGGGGGGAGGGCGCGGGAGCGGGGGCCTGGTGGTTGTGCGCCGTGGAGAGCAGTTGCAGGCCCAGGCGGAGCCGGCGACGGGCCTCGTCCTCCGTGACGCCCAGGTCGGCGGCGGCCTGGCGGTAGTCGCGGCGCTGGAAGTAGGCCAGCTCCAGAGCGGCGCGCAGGGGCGCGGGCATGGAGGTCACGATGTAGTCGGCGCGGGCGGCGGTGGACGCCTCGCGGATCTTGCGTTCCATGACGTCGGGACCGGGGGCGTCCGGACCGTGGTGGAGCGCCGAGGCGGCCTCCGACTGGCGCAGCCGGTGGACGGCTTGGCGGTGCGTGAGGGTGGCGACCCACGAGCGCAGCGAGCCCTGCTTGGGGTCGAAGGAGTCCGGGTTCTCCCAGATGTAGCCGAAGACCTCGCGGGTGACGCGGTCGGCGGCGTGCTCGTCGGCGAGTACGCGGTGCGCGAGGCTGTGCACAAGCGAAGCGAAGCGGTCGTACAGCTCCCCGAGGGCCGCCGCCTCGCCGCGGGCGAGCCGTTGCTGCATCCGCCTGTCCCAGCGCGGTGGTGCGTCGTTGCCCATCAGGCTCCCATCCCTCGCCGTCTTGCCGCAGTGCAAACCGCCATAGCTCTCCACCGTGCCTCCGAATGTAGACGGGGGGTCCGACAGTGCGCGCCCTTTGTGGCAATCTGTGCGCGGGGGATGGCTGCGGATGGTATAGCGGTCGTCACTTTCCGGTGTGGTGGTCTGGTTGCGGTGACCTCTGTAGACCGTTGATGCCCAATTCCGGCCAGGTGTTACCCGGGTGTGATCGGACGAGAGGAAAAGAAGCCCGAACTTGGGCATAGCCTTGGCGAGCAGCGGCCCGCCGCCGGAACGCCTCGCGGATCGTTCCCGGACCGGCCCCGGACGGGTTTCGGTGAGGAGCGGCCGGGCAGTCGAGCGAGGAGAGTTGGTTCCGGACAGTTCGAGGAGGCATCCGGACCGCAAGCGAACGAAAGGCTTCGAGCGCGTGTCGTTGAAGGTGGCAGAGGCCGAACAGGGCCGCTGGGCCGTCCTGCGGGTGTCCGGCGAGATGGACCTGCTGACGTCCCCGGCCGTGCGCCAGCACGTGCACGACGCGGTCGCGGACGGCCGGCGCAGCGTGGTGCTCGACCTTTCCGAGGTTCAGTTCTGCGACTCCAGCGGCGTCGGCGTGCTCATCGCCGCCCGCCGCCTCATGCGCTCCTGCCAGGGCCGGTTGCGGCTCATCCTGCCCGCCCAGGGCGCGGTGGACGGCTCGCACGTCAACCGGGTGCTGGCCGCGCTGGGCGTGCGCCGCCTGTTCGAGGTCTACCCGGACGTGACGACGGCGGTGGACGAGGCCGCGGCCCCGCTCACGGCGTAGCGACGCCGCGCACCTTCCGAACGAGCCCGCATCCTGGGCTCACGACCTGGTCGCCACCCCAGGAGAACAGACGAAGCCGCCCCCCATAGGGAAGCGCACGCCCCATCAGGGCTGCCCGCCCCGCCCCGGAAGCCCCGCCGTGGGCCGTGCCGCCCACCGGGCGTCGTACGCGCTGAACCGGGGCCCGGTCGCCAGGATGACGACGGAGGTGCTGGCCACCAGCTCGTACGCCGTGGTCATCAGCGACAACGTGCTCTCGGCGGTCCGCAGCGAGGCGTCGAAGGAACCGGTCACCGCCAGCAGCACCACCATCTGAACGGTCAGGTAGAGCCGCGTTGCCGCGAGGAGCAGCAGCGCCCCGCGCACGTCGGCCCGGGCGCGGCACGCCAGGAACCCCAGGACGAGCAGCGCCACCACCGAGGTCACCGTGCGGAACTCCGGGGAGCCCGCGAGGTCCGTGCCGAAGGGGACCTCGCGCGCGGAGGCGTCCACCAGGCCGCGGAGGTAGCCGCCCACCGCGCCGCGGCCGGCGGCCGGCCCCCACGCCGTCCACGCCAGCACGAGCACGCCCATGATCAGGAACAGCACGCCGCAGACCCGGGAGATCCGGTGGTGCCACCGGGAGGCACCGGTGGCGCCCGGCGGCCCCGGGGCGGGGCGCTCGCCGGCGGGAACGAGCGCGAACAGCACCACCACTGAGGCGACCAGCTCCAAGACCCGGGTGGCGAGGTACCAACCACCCAGCGGATCGGCGGCGTAGCCCGTCCGGTACGTCTCGTGCAGCAGACCGACGCCCTCCCGCAGCGACAGGGCCAGCAGGACCGCCCCGAGCAGCAGCGCGGCGGTGCGCGCCGCCCGCCGCCGCGCCAGCAGCAGCCCGCCCACGGCCGCCGTCGCGACGGTCAGCGCCCACGCGTGCGGCCCGAACAACAGGGGTCCCAGTGCGGCGAGCGGGTTGAACAGTCCTTCCAGGAAGTCCCCGACGCCCA
Organism: Streptomyces sp. NPDC003077; assembly: GCF_040611095.1. Lineage (NCBI taxonomy): Bacteria > Bacillati > Actinomycetota > Actinomycetes > Kitasatosporales > Streptomycetaceae > Streptomyces > Streptomyces sp. NPDC003077. The sequence continues at coordinate 91,058 of NZ_JBEXNM010000004.1, forward strand.
GGTCCGCGTGGAGGACGTCATACAGGGCCCACGCACCCAGTGCCGCTCCATACAGGAGCAGCGCGACGCCCGCCCGTATGTACGCGCCGCTGTGCCGGGCCGCGGCGCGGCCGGGGTGGGGTTCCGGCCGGACCTCCACCGTTCCGTCGTCCTGCATCACCATGCCGTCTCCCCGATCCGCAGCGTGGCCCCAACGGTCACGGTCGCGCGCGACGGCGCGCGCCGCGTCCCCGCGCCACAGCCTTCCCGCACCGTCGACGGCCCGCCGAAAGCCACCGATGGGCGTCCGCCCCCTCCTGCGGCCCCGCGACCCTTTCGTGCGGCGAACTCGACTCGATGAGTAAGGACGGTGGCGGACGGGGCCGGGGTTCCGTCACCGCGTGCGCGGACCCGGCGGATCCGCGGGCCGGGCGTTCGCTTTCGGGAACGCGGTCGTGTGCGCCGTGGCTCTTCGAGCCCGATCGGGGAGCCCTGGCCAAAGGTTGTGGTGCCCCGCCCTCCGCTGCGAGGACCCTGGGGCAAGATGGCCCCATGGGGAGCTTCGGGGGCGGAGGCCGGCTCATCGTCGGCCGCTACCGCCTGCGCGAGCGGCTCGGACGCGGTGGCATGGGAACGGTCTGGCTGGCCACCGACGAACTCCTTGGCCGCCAGGTGGCCGTCAAGGAACTGCACTTGGAAGCGCCGGACGACGACGGCCCCGCCCGCCCCGGAACGCACGCCCGCCTCCGGTTCCACGTGCGACGCGAGCGGACGATGCGGGAGGCGCGCACCGTCGCACGGATCAAGCACCCGAACGTCATCGTCGTGCACGACGTCGTGGAGCAGGACGAACGCCCCTGGATCGTCATGGAGTACGTGGCCGGCGGGTCGCTCGCCGACCGGCTGGCGACCGGTGGCCCCGTCGCGCCCCGCGAGGCGGCCAGGATCGGCCTGGCGCTGATCGGGGCCCTGCGGGTGGCCCACGCCCGCGGGGTGCTGCACCGGGACCTCAGGCCCGCCAACGTCCTTCTGGAATCGGGTACGAACCGGGTCGTCCTCACGGACTTCGGTGTCGCGCAGTTGTCGGGGGCCGCGACGCTCACCGAGACCGGCGGGTTCGTCGGCTCGCCCGAATACGTCGCGCCCGAACTGATCGCTGGCCGGGGCTCGGGGCCGGAAGCGGACCTGTGGTCGCTCGGGGTGCTGCTGTGCGCGGCGCTGAGCGGCCGGACCCCCTTCGGGCGGGACTCCCTGGCCGGCGTGCTGCAAGCGGTCACGCACGACGAGATCGCGTTCCCTGAGGCCGTCCGTCCGCTGCTCGGCGTCGTCCGAGGGCTGCTGGAACGGGACCCGGACCGGCGGACGAACCTCGCGGGCGCCGAGTGGATGCTGCGTGCCTACCTGCGGTACGGACGGGTGCCCGAACCGCCCGCCCCTGAGGACGCGACCCGCAAGGACGGCGATGAGGGACAGGCGGAGGCGGACGCGGAAGGGGATGCCGAGAGGCGCGCGGAGGGGAAGGCGAACGGCGCGGGCCGGGCGCACGGGGCGCCGCTCGCGGAGGCGATAGCCGACCGCGCCCTGGCCGCCGCGGCCCGCCCGCGCACGGGCCGGCTGCGCACCGCCCTGCTCGTGGGCCTGCTGGTCGCGGCGCTGGCGGGGCTGGGCGCCGGAGTGGCCGCCCTGATCGCCGCCTCGGACGACGACCACGGCGACCGCCCTCCGCGGCCCTCGGTTCCGTCGTCCTCGGTGACGGGGCCTCCGGCATCGTCGTCCTCGGAGGCGCCTTCCCGGGCGCCCTGGTGACGCGTGGCCCGGGGTGCGTCTTCTGGTGGTGCGTGCCCCGGAGGCGCGTCCTCTAGTGGCGCGAGGGCTGGAGACGTGCCCTTTGGTGGCGCGTGTTCCGGGGGTGCGTCTTCTAGTGGTGCGCGCCCCGGAGTTGTTCCCCTGGTGGCGCGTGTTCGGGGGACGCGTCCTCTGGTGGTGCGCGCCCCGGAGTTGTGCCCTTGGTGTCGCGTGTTCCGGGGACGCGTCTTCTGGTGGTGCGTGCCCCGGAGTTGTGCCCGTGGTGGCGCGCGTTCGGGGACGCGTCCTCTGGTGGCGCGTGCCCTGGAGGCGCGTCCTCTAGTGGCGCGTGCCCCGGAGTCGTCCCCCTGGTGGCGCGTGCCCCGGTAACGCGTTCCCTGATGGCGAGCACCCCGATCACCTCCCCACCACAACAGCCCACTGCTCGCCCCACCTCCCCCGACAACCCCCAGGCCAACCCCCGTACAGCCAGCGATCACTGGCAATATTGCCGCCCGCACGGAAATCTCGTTACTGACGGGTACCCAACGCGCTCGCTTGGGCCTACGCTCGCCGTCATGACGGACTCGCAGGACACGGGAACAGCCGCCGCCACCACGGGCACCACGCCGGTCGGCGGGAATCCGGTCGCGCCGACCGTTCCGGGCACCCGCACCGCCGCCGACGTGGTCACCCCGGAACTCGTCGCGCGCCTCACCCGGGGTGTCGTCGGCGGCGGACGGACCGCCAACCATTGCCCCTTCACCGGAGCGAAGCTGGCGGACCTGCCCGAGTCCACCCCGGGGGACGTCACCCTCGCCTTCGAACGCGCCCGGCAGGCGCAGCGCCGCTGGGAGCGGACGCCTGTCAAGGAACGGGCCGCGGTGCTGCTGCGCTTCCACGACCTGGTGCTGGAGCGGCAGGCGGAGGTGCTGGACCTGATCCAGCTGGAGACCGGCAAGGCGCGGTTGCACGCGCACGAGGAGATCCAGGCGGTCGCCGTCGCGGCCCGCCACTACGGGCGCAAGGCCCCCGCGTACCTGCGGCCCAAGGGGCACACCGGTGTGGTCCCGACGCTCACCAAAGTGGTCGAACTGCGGCAGCCCCGGGGCGTCGTCGGTCAGATAGCGCCGTGGAACTACCCCTTCGAGCTCTCCGTGGGGGACGCGCTGCCGGCCTTCGCCGCGGGCAACGCCGTCGTCATGAAGCCCGACACGGAGACCGCGCTCACCGCCCTGTGGGCGCGCGAGCGGCTGATCGAGGCCGGGCTGCCGGAGGACGTCTGGCAGGTGGTGCTCGGGGACGGGCCGGTGATCGGCCCGGCCGTCGTCGCGCACGCCGACTACGTCTCGTTCACCGGGTCCACCCGGACCGGCCGCGAGGTCGCCCAGGGCGCCGCCGCCCGCCTGATCGGCGCGTCCCTCGAACTGGGCGGCAAGAACCCCATGTTGGTGCTGCGTGACGCCGACGTGGAGAAGGCCGCGTACGGCGCGGTGCGCGGCTGCTTCTCCTCCGCGGGTCAACTGTGCGTCTCCATCGAGCGCCTGTATGTGCACGAGTCCGTCGCCGACGACTTCGTCCGGCGGTTCGCGGCCCGTACCAAGGCGATGCGGCTGGGCGGCGCCCTCGCGTACGGCGCGGACATGGGATCGCTCGTGGGCGAGCGGCAGTTGGAGACGGTGACGCGGCACGTGGACGAGGCCGTCGCCAAGGGGGCCCGGCTCGTCGCGGGCGGCCGGGCGCGCCCCGACATCGGTCCGCTCTTCTACGAGCCCACCATCCTGGAGGGCGTCCAGGCCCCGATGGCCGTCTGTGAGGAGGAGACCTTCGGGCCGGTCGTGTCGATCTATCGCTTCAGCGACGAGGACGAGGCGGTGGCCCTCGCCAACGCCACCCCGTACGGGCTGAACTCCAGCGTCTGGACCAGGGACGCCCGCCGCGGCCGGGAACTCGCCGCCCGGCTCCGTACCGGCACGGTCAACATCAACGAGTCGTACGCGGCCGGGTACGGCAGCGTCCAGGCGCCCATGGGCGGCATGGGCGACTCCGGCCTCGGCCGCCGGCACGGCGCCGAGGGCATCCTGAAGTACACCGAGGCGCAGACGATCGCCCAGCAGAGGCTGCTGCCCCTCGCGCCGTCCTTCGGGATGGACGACGAGCGGTACGCGGCCTTCATGACCCGCAGCCTGCGCGCGATGAAGGCGCTCCGCCTGCGCTGACGACCACCACCGACCCGCGTCGCCCGCCCATCAGGCGACGCGGGACAGGCCGCCCGGACGAGCCCCTCCGCACGGACGGACCCCTCCGCGCGGCCGGGCCCCACCCGCCGATCCGCACCCGCCGATTCCGCACCGCCTCCGCCCCTCAGGACCGCAAGGCTTCAGGACCTCAAGGAGAGCACGTGTCACGGGACGAGTCCGCCGCCGGGCAGCACCAAGGCCACGACCGCGAGGAGGGGGCCGAAGACCCCGGCACCGCCAAGGGACATGCCGTCGCCGGCGGTGGCGATGCCGCCGACGGCCCCGGCGCCGCCGAGGTCCGCGACAGCGCCGACGACTACGACTACGACGTCCTCGTCATCGGCTCCGGCTTCGGGGGTGCCGTCTCCGCCCTGCGCCTGACGGAGAAGGGTTACCGCGTGGGCGTCCTGGAGGCCGGCCGGCGGTTCACCCGTGCCACCCTGCCGAAGAACTCCTGGGACCTGCGCAACTACCTCTGGGCCCCGTCCCTAGGGTGCTACGGCATCCAGCGGATCCACCTGCTCGGCAACGTCATGGTGCTCGCGGGCGCCGGGGTCGGCGGCGGCTCGCTCAACTACGCCAACACCCTCTACGTCCCCCCGAAGCAGTTCTTCGAGGACCGGCAGTGGGGCCACATCACCGACTGGCAGGAGGAACTGGCGCCGTACTACGAGCAGGCCCGCCGGATGCTCGGCGTCCGCCTCAACCCGACGATGACCCCCTCCGACGTCCACCTCAAGGCCACCGCCGAGAAGATGGGCGTGGGGGAGACCTTCCACCTGGCACCGGTCGGCGTGTTCTTCGGGGACGGGCGGGACGCGGAGGGGACGGTGCGGGCGGCGCCCGGCGAGGAGGTCGCCGACCCGTACTTCGGCGGCGTGGGCCCGTCCCGGCGGGCCTGCACCGAATGCGGCGAGTGCATGACCGGCTGCCGCCACGGCGCCAAGAACACCCTGAACGAGAACTACCTCCACCTCGCCGAACGCGCCGGGGCCGTCATCCACCCGATGACCTCCGTCGTCACCGTCACCGAGGACTCCCGCGGCGGGTTCGCCGTCGGCACGCTGCCCACCGACGACAAGCGGCGCGGCCGGGCCCGGATCTTCCGCGCCCCCAAGGTCGTCATCGCCGCCGGCACCTACGGGACGCAGACCCTGCTGCACCGTATGAAGGACACACGGATGCTCCCGTATCTCTCGCCGCGGTTGGGCGAGTTGACGCGGACGAACTCCGAGGCGCTGGTCGGCGCGCAGACCGACCGCCGTCGCTACCGCAAAGCGCACGGCACGTCGCGGCTCGACTTCAGCCGCGGCGTGGCGATCACCTCGTCCATCCACCCCGACGCCGACACCCACATCGAGCCGGTGCGCTACGGCAGGGGCTCCAACGCCATGGGCAGCCTGACCACCCTCCAGGTGCCGGTGAGCTCGCGCGCCCCCCGCGCGCTGGCCTGGGCCGCGCACTGCGCCCGGCACCCGCTGCTGTTCTTGCGGTCGCTCTCCAACCGCCGCTGGTCCGAGCGCACCATCATCGGTCTGGTCATGCAGTCGCTGGACAACTCCCTGACGACGTACCGCAAGCCCGGCGGCCTCGGAAAGGGCCTGCTCACCGCCCGCCAGGGCCACGGCGCGCCCAACCCCCAGCAGATCCCCGAGGCCACCCGCGCGGCGACGCTGCTCGCCCAGGAGATCAACGGTTTCGCGGGCAGCAACATCGGCGAACTGATGGGCACCCCGCTGACCGCCCACTTCCTCGGCGGCTGCCCGATCGGCGAGGACGCCGACCGCGGCGTCATCGACCCCTACCACCGGCTGTACGGGCACCCCGGCATCTCGGTCGTGGACGGTTCGGCGGTCTCGGCCAACCTGGGAGTGAACCCTTCCCTGACGATCACGGCGCAGGCCGAGCGCGCGATGTCCTTCTGGCCGAACAAGGGCGAGGCGGACCCCCGCCCGGCCCCCGGCCGCCCGTATGTGCGCGTCGCCCCGGTGGCGCCGGTGCGCCCGGCCGTCCCCAAGGACGCGTTCGCGGCGCTGAACCTGCCGCTGCTGCCGGTGCCGGAGGTGCCGGGGAAGCGGAGGGGGTGAACGGGGGCGCCGCTCCCCGGTGGAGTCGCCTTCCCGGTGGAGCCGCCTCCCTGGTGGACACGGCGGGGGCCTGAACGGGAGAGCCGCCGCACCCGCGCGTCGGAATCGAACACGGCGGAGGGCCGCCCCTGGCCAGCAGGGACGGCCCTCTGTCCTGACTACCGGCCGGTGTTACGCGGCCGATCCGGCGTTCTTGCGGCGGCGGACGAGGAACATCGCGCCGACGCCCACGGCGACGGCCGCGCCACCCGCGATGGCGATGGTCGGCAGCGCGTCGGAGGAACCGGTGTCGGCGAGCTTGCCGGTGACCGGGAGCTCCTTCAGGCCGCCCTGCGGGGCGGGCTGGTTGACCGGCTTCTGCTTGCTGGGCTTGCCCTTCGCGTCATCGACGGGACCGGGCTTGGAGCCGGCGACGAGGACATCGAACTCGTAGTCGCTGACCTCGGTGGTGCCGCAGGTGTTCTCCGCGTCCTGGTAGGTGCCGATGGCGAAGGCGAAACCGTAGCTGCCGGGCATCTTCGCGTCGACCTTCAGCCGCATCTTGGCGTCCGAGTACTCACCGGGCTCCAGATCGGCGAGGGAGGCGAAGTAGCCGAACTCGTCGTCCACGTCCTGCCAGCGGCCCTCGTCGGCGTCGTACCACTGGACGGTCAGGTGACCGGAGACGTCGTCGAACTTGTCCTTGTCGATGGCGCCGACGTGGATGTACGCGTCCACGGACTTCATCTTCTGCTCGGAGACGTTGGTCGCCCGGAAGGTGAACCCGTGCCAGCCGGAACCGGCGACCACCTTGGTCGGCAGGCCGTGCAGCGTGGTGGTGATCGCGGCCTCGTCGGACGCCACCTCGCACTCATCCGAGGGCTCCTCGGACGGCTCGGAGGCGCTCGGGGCGGGGCTCGTGGAGCCGGACTCGGAGGGCTTGCCCGGGGCGGTCGACGGCGCGGTGGCGGTCGACGACGGGTCCGTGGACGACGACGGGGTGTTGCCGGGCTTGTCGCCAGGCTTGTCACCGGGCTTGTTTCCGGGCGCCGACGTCGTCGTCTGTCCGTCGGACGGCTCGGTGTTCGGGGAGGTGGAGGTGGACGCCCCCGGCGTCGGGGTGCCGGACGCGGAATTGGCGGAGGAGGGGTTCTCCTCCGCGTACGCGATGGGGGCCGCCATCAGGGCGGCGGGCGCGATGACAGCCGTCGTTGCGACAGCCGTCAGAGCACGGCGAAGCTTCATCGAGAAGACCTCTCGGGGTCTCGGCGCCGTGGTGTCGGCGCCGATTGGCGTGGGCCGTCGCGGTGGGGCGCGGTAGGGCCGTGCGATTACACGTACATGACTGGCCGAACGGGAGAAGGGTTGCCCTCCGAATGGCAAAACGTGAGGTGATCCCAGTCACATACGTCACGCGCGGCGCATGGGTTGCGGATAGGGGCGCGCGTTTCCGGCCAGGCCGCGCCCTTGCCCGTCGGCCGGCGGGGGCCACCCTTCTCGTCGGACGGCGGGCGGGGCGGGGCCGCTCATCGACGGGTGCGGGGGCGTCGGCCGACGGGTGCCCGCGGGCGCGTTCTCTCACCCGTACGGCGCGTGACCGGCCGCCTCGCGCCCTCGTTGATCCCGGTGCCACGCCAGCCAGGCGCGGCACCGCAGGACTACGCGTAGCCGCCGCCCGGCGGGCGGACACGCCGGAGCGATGAGACGCCGACTGGCGAAGCCATCCGCGTCGTGGGACCTCGCACCGGCGCTGTGACCGGTCAGCAGGGGACAGCAGCCCGGTCACAACCGATGGTGCGGCCGGCCCCGGGGACGCCCGAGGCCGACCGCGTCCATTTTTTCTTGGCTGGTGAGCGGCCCGGTGAGATCAGGCTCGTCCGGCTCCCTAGTGGGCGGCGGCCCGGCCCCTTCAAGCCCGTCCGGCGTTTGAGGACAACGCCTCCGGCGTTTACCGGTCCTCAAGCGCACCCGCCACCCGCCCACGAGCCTGCCCACAGGCTCACCGAGGTGGCGCCAGGAGGGCGGCGGTCCAGCAAAATCAAGCCCGTCCGGCGTTTGAGGACAACGCCTCCGGCGTTCACCGGACCCCAAGCGCACCCGCCACTCGCCCACGGGCCTGCCCACGCGCCTGCCCACGCGCCCACCGAGGTGGCCTCAGGTGGGCGGCGGCCCAGCTAAATCAAGCCCGTCCGGCGTTTGAGGACAACGCCCCCGGCGTTCACCGGGCCCCAACGCACCCACCACACGCCCACGAGCCCGCCCACACGCTCACCGAAGCCACCTCGAACCCCGGACGGCCCGGAAGGCCGCACCCCCGACAAGGAAGGCGCGGCCCAAGAGACGGCCCCGACGCTCAGACCTGCCCCCGGCACAGCTCCAGCAACGTCATCGCCAGCGCCGTCCCCGGCCGCCCGAGCTGCCCGCGGTAATGCCCGAGGATCTCCATCTCACGCGAGAGATTCACCCGCCGCCCACCCGAGGCGATGCGCTCGCGCTGGATGAGGGCCGACACGGTCATGCGTTCCTTGACGAGCCCGATGATCCGGGCGTCCAGCTCGTCGATCCGCCCACGCGCGTCCGTGATCACCGCGGCAGCCTCATCGGTACGCGCCCCGGTATCGGGGACGGGAATCCCAGCGGGAACGGAGCCCCCCGTGGAAACGGAGCCCCCCGTGGAAACGGGACCCCCCGTGGGGGCGGGGGCGCCCGCCGCGGCAACGGCGTCATTCACAATCCGAGTGCTCATGCTCATGTCTCCTGTGGTCATACGCACACGCCCCGAAGGCGCACACGTGGCGTACGCCCCGGAACCCGCCCGCCCGACCCGGAAAACACACAGCGCCCCGGGCCTTGCCGGCCCGGGGCGCCTGAGAAGTCGCGTGTCAGTGGTTCAAGCAGCACGACCATGGCAGCCGGACGGGCCGGTGCCATAGGTAAAGACGAAGGTCATCTGCTGGAACATGGTTTCCAGTATGTGCCCGTTAGAATCGAAAGCACAACCCGCACCACCCACCGCCGGAAGGCCGCCGAAGTGCCATCAGCGTCCCCTGCTGCCGCCCCCGACGTCGTCCTGGTCGTCGACTTCGGCGCGCAGTACGCCCAGCTCATCGCTCGCCGCGTCCGTGAGGCCCGGGTTTACAGCGAGATCGTCCCGTCCACCATGCCGGTGGCGGAGATGCTCGCGAAGAACCCGAAGGCGATCATCCTGTCCGGCGGTCCCTCGTCGGTCTACGCCGATTACGCCCCCCGTCTGGACCGCGAGCTGTTCGAGTCGGGCGTCCCGATTTTCGGCATGTGCTACGGCTTCCAGCTCATGGCCACCACTCTCGGCGGCACCGTCGACAACACGGGCGCCCGCGAGTACGGCCGTACGCCGCTGAGCGTCTCCAAGGCCGGTTCCACCCTCTTCGAGGGCACCCCGGTCGAGCAGTCCGTGTGGATGTCGCACGGCGACGCCTGCTCCGCCGCGCCCGAGGGCTTCACCGTCACCGCTTCCACCGATCAGGTGCCGGTGGCTGCGTTCGAGAACGACGAGAAGAAGCTCTACGGCGTTCAGTACCACCCTGAGGTCATGCACAGCACGCACGGCCAGCAGGTTCTGGAGCACTTCCTGTACCGGGGCGCGGGCCTGAAGCCCACCTGGACCACCACGAACGTCGTGGAGGAGCAGGTCGCCGCGATCCGCGAGCGCGTCGGGAACAAGCGCGCCATCTGCGGCCTGTCCGGCGGTGTGGACTCCGCGGTCGCCGCGGCCCTCGTCCAGAAGGCCATCGGCGACCAGCTCACCTGCGTGTACGTCGACCACGGCCTGATGCGCAAGGGCGAGACCGAGCAGGTCCAGAAGGACTTCGTCGCGGCCACGGGCGTGCAGCTCAAGGTCGTGGACGCCGCCGACCGCTTCCTGAACGCCCTCGCCGGTGTCAGCGACCCGGAGACCAAGCGGAAGATCATCGGCCGCGAGTTCATCCGCGTCTTCGAGCAGGCCCAGGCGGAGATCGTCGCCGAGGCCGGCGCGAGCGGCGAGCCCGTCCAGTTCCTGGTGCAGGGCACCCTCTACCCGGACATCGTCGAGTCCGGCGGCGGCACCGGCACCGCGAACATCAAGTCGCACCACAACGTGGGCGGGCTCCCGGAGGACCTGGAGTTCGAGCTCATCGAGCCGCTGCGGCAGCTGTTCAAGGACGAGGTCCGGATGGTCGGCACCGAGCTGGGCCTGCCGGACGAGATCGTCCAGCGCCAGCCGTTCCCCGGCCCCGGCCTGGGCATCCGCATCGTCGGCGAGGTCACCAAGGAGCGGCTGGACCTGCTCCGCGAGGCCGACGCCATCGCCCGCGAGGAGCTGACGGCGGCCGGGCTGGACCGCGAGATCTGGCAGTGCCCGGTCGTGCTGCTCGCCGACGTCCGCTCCGTGGGCGTCCAGGGTGACGGCCGTTCCTACGGGCACCCGATCGTGCTGCGCCCGGTCTCGTCCGAGGACGCCATGACGGCGGACTGGACGCGGATGCCGTACGACGTCCTCGCCCGCATCTCGACCCGCATCACCAACGAGGTCCGGGACGTCAACCGGGTTGTGCTGGACGTGACCAGCAAGCCGCCGGGGACCATCGAGTGGGAGTGACGCCCTCCGGGGCCGTCCGCCCACTCCGCGACGCGTGACACCGACGCCGCCGCTCAGCACCGCTGAGTGGCGGCGTCGGCGTTTTCGGGGCGTGTCAGGGCAAGGGCGGACGGATGGGGTGGGGTATGGCGAGCGCGGATGGGCGGGATGGTTCACGGGGAGGGCGGGCGGGCTCGGGGCGGGATGGGTTGACGGAACTCCGCCGCGCGACCGAGTATGGCAAGAGATTCCGTATAGCGGCATGGAAAGTCCACGTAGCGGAAAGGTGCCACTGGGTTGCTGTGGCAGGTCCCTCGGACGCCCGGCCGTCGTACGGATTCCCGCACCAGTCAGTGAGCAACACAGGAGTGGCGTCAATGAGCACGATCGGTTTCCTCGGCCTCGGCATCATGGGCAGCCCCATGGCGGTCAACCTCGCCAAGCCGGGCCACGCGGTGACCGGCTGGAACCGCAGCCCCGGCCGCGCGGACGCCCTGGTGGCGGCGGGCGGCAAGGAGGCCGCCACGATCGCCGAGGCGGTCGCGGACGCCGACGTGATCATCACGATGGTGCCCGCCTCCCCGCAGGTCGAGGCCCTCGCCTACGGCCCCGATGGCATCCTGGAGAACGCCAGGTCCGGCGCCCTCCTGATCGACATGTCCTCCATCACCCCGCAGACCTCCATCGACCTGGCCAAGAACGCCAAGGAGAAGGGCATCCGCGTCCTGGACGCCCCCGTCTCCGGCGGCGAGGCCGGCGCCATCGAGGCCGTCCTGTCCATCATGGTCGGCGGCGAGCAGGCCGACTTCGACGCCGCCCGCCCCGTCCTGGAGGCGATGGGCAAGACGATCGTGCACTGCGGCCCGCACGGCGCCGGTCAGACCGTCAAGGCCGCCAACCAGCTCATCGTCGCCGTCAACATCCAGGCCTGCGCCGAAGCCGTCGTCTTCCTGGAGAAGTCCGGCGTCGACCTCGCCGCCGCCCTCGACGTCCTGAACGGCGGCCTCGCCGGCTCCACCGTCCTGACCCGCAAGAAGGAAGCCTTCCTGGGCCGCTTCTACCAGCCCGGTTTCAAGCTGAACCTGCACCACAAGGACATGGGCATCGTCACCGACGCCGCCCGCACCGTCGGCGCATCCCTCCCCGTCGGCACCGCCGCCGCCCAGCTCATCGCGTCCGCCGTGGCCCGGGGCGACGGCGAACTGGACCACTCCGCCCTGCTGCGCGGCGTCGAGCTGCTGAGCGGCTACGAGGGCGGGCGCACGGAGTCCTGAGGTCCGCACCGCCGCGCCTCAGGGGCCGTACGTCAGAAGCCGCGCGCCGGGGGCGTGCGCCCGATGGGACGCAGAAGTCCACCGGCCGTGCGCCCGATGAGCGGCAGGGTCCCATCGGTCGTGTGCCCGATGAGCGGCAGGGCCCCACTGGTCGTGTGCCCGATGAGCCGCAGGATTCCACCGGCCGTGCCCCCGATGAGTCGCAGACCCCCGGGAGCCGTACGACTCAGGACCGTACGCGCCTGGAGGAGGCCCGCGATGCCCGAGCCGACGCCCATCCCCACCGACCAGTTGCACTTCGCCATGCCCCCGGCGCACAAGACCGTGGAGGAGGAGCGGCGCCACCGCCAGGAGCGGCTGGTGGCGGCGTTGCGCCTCTTCGGGCGGTTCGGTTACGAGGAAGGTGTCTCCGGACACGTCACCGCCCGGGACCCGGAGTTCGCCGACTGCTTCTGGGTGAACCCCTTCGGGAGGCCCTTCAGGCACGTGCGCGTGAGCGATCTGGTCCTGGCCAACCATGAAGGGAAGGTCGTCGAGGGCCGCTACCACGTCAACCACTTGGCGTCCGCGATCCACTCCCAGGTCCACGCAGCCCGGCCCGATGTCGTCGCCGTGGTGCACAGCCACTCCCCGCACGGCCGCGCGCTGGCCGCGCTGGGCGAACTCCTGGAACCGATCACCCATGAGGCGTGCGTCTTCTACGAGGACCACGCCCTGCACGACCACTACACCGGCGTCGTGGTGGGCGACGAGGAAGGCCGTCGGGTCGCCGCCGCACTCGGGCCGCGCAAGGCCGTGATCCTGCGCAACCACGGTCTGCTGACGGTCGGCAGCACGGTGGACGCGGCGGCCTGGTGGTTCATCACCATGGAACGCTCCTGCCAGGTCCAACTCCTGGCCAAGGCCGCCGGCACTCCCGTGCGGATCGGCCACCAGGACGCCACCGACACCCATGACCGGCTCGGCAGCGACCTGGTGGCGTGGATCAACTACCAGCCTTTGTACGAGCAGATCGCCCGCGCCGAGCCGGATCTCTTCGAGTGAGCGGACAGGGTGCGTACGAGGACCGACAGCTGATTTTCGGCGGAAGGCGCCCCTGAATCCAGCCTCCGGGGGTGGCCTTGGCAGCAGGCGGCCCGGCCTGGCTATGGCAGGAGACGGCACCTGGCGTGGACTGCGCAGCAGTTGGCCCGGTATTCCGCCAACACAGCGGGATACCGGGCCGTTCGCCACCGCCTTATGGCGCGTGTTCAACCTGCCTTTTCTCGACCCTACTTATCGTAGAGCGCCCACTGCTGGTCGGGATCGTCGTCCACGTGCTTGGCCTTTACCGGCTTCTCGTCCCCGTCCGTGGCTTCGAGGCGGAGATCCCGGGCCTTCTCGGGAATGATGGAGGTCTTCTCCAGCGCTGTGTTGACGACCCACCGCTGATTGAGCTGACCGGAAATGCACGGTTCCAGCTTGGCATGCTTGTCCTCACCCTTGAAGGTGAGGCACTTGGCCGCATGGGAAGCGGGAGCGGGCGGAGAAACCGGCCGGATCGTGTAGATGCCCACACCGGCCGTGGTCTTTCCGACACGGTCCCCTCTCCAGACCTGGTTGGTGTGGTAGGCGTATCGCGTCACCACTTCCTCGCCCCTGTACGAGTCGAGGTTGGTGTTGTGTGCGTCGTTCTGGATGGAATGCACCCAGGTGTTGATCGCGGCCGGCATCGGGGCGGGATCGTCCGCCTGAGCGGGGCCGCCGATTCCCAGCAGTGTGCCGGACAGCGCGGCGCTTGATATGAGAACGGTGCAGGTCTTGGCCGAGAGCTTCACGCATCTCTCCTTTTCGCGTTTTCCGCGGGTTTGCTTGCGCAGGGGCGGTACCCGGCTCTCACCCTCCTATTTGCGCGTCCGCTGCAATGGATGAAGCATTCGACCTGTGCGGACCGCATCGACTGGCCTCATTTCCCGGGATGCGTACAATGCGCCCTTTTCTGGGCTGGGAAAGGTGTAGCGCATACCTCCCTCGGGGTGGCGCGAAGACCCGCATCGACATCACCGGGGTCGCCAACCGCCACCCGCCCGACACGGGCTCGTCAACCCGGCACCCGCCCGCGCAGCGGGTCCGTCAACCCCTCGCACGACCATCACCCGCCTCTGACCTGCACTTATCACGTCGTCCGCAACCCCTTGCGGCACAATTCCACGCGTTTACCGGGAGTTGACGACGAGCGCGGCGGGGCGGTAGCGACAGTGGCGGTGGAGACGGCGGGCAGTGCGGGCGAGGCAGGGGAGTACGGGGGCGACAGCCACGAGTGCACCTGCGGCAAGTGCCCGCAGGGCGCCCGCGAGGGGCACCGGCAGGCGGCGGCTGCCTTCCTCGCGCTCCGCGAGGAGTTCGCCGCCGGGCGCGGGGTGCCGGCGGGGCTGGCCCATTCGGCGGGGGCCTCGCGGCAGTGGGTCTCGGACGAACTGGCGCAGTCGGCGCGCGCGGTGGCCGAACGCAGCGCGGCCGAGGGCGGCGCCTGGCTGGACCTGGTGTGGCGGCGCACGGTCCTGGTGCTGTGGTGCGGCATCGCGGCCCTGCTGATGGCGCAGTCGCTCACCGCCATCGACGGCGGGTGGACGAGGACCCGAACGGCCGGACTGGTGGCGGCCGTTGTCCTCGGTCTCGCCTTGACGGGCGCGGCGTGGCTGCACCGGGCGCGGGGCGGGCTGCTGGCTCCCTTGATTGGCGAGGACAACCGGCTGTCCACCTCCCGCGCGGTGGCGGCGGTGTGGCTGCTGCCGGTCGGGTACGCCGTGCTGATGTCGGCGGTCCGGCTGGCGCTGGCTCCGGACGCGCGGGAGCGGGACGCCTTGCTGGACGATCTCCAACTTCCGGGCCCGGCCGGTGTGTTGATCGTCGTTGCCATGACCTGCGGGGTGGCGGTTCTCGTCCGCCGCGTGGTGTCCGTACGGATCCAGACCCGCAAAGTGCAGAAGATCACCGCCGAGCGCCCACGGGGGCTCGACCTGCTGACGGACGACGCCGGACGCGGCAGCTTCGCCGACGCGCAGTACGTGCTGCTCAACTTGATCGCGGTGCTGTTCGCCCTGGCCCTCCTGTGCCGCACGCCGGGTCGGCTGCCGAGCCTGCCGTGGGTTCTGGTTGCTCTGGTGGCCATCGGTACGGCCACCTATCTGGCGGGCAAGTACGCGGAGGGCGGCCGTCCGGTCGTGCTCTCCGTCGTACGGGTCCGTGAGGTCGGCGACCTGGCCGCCCCGGTCCGTACCGGCGACGACATCGAGATCCGGGGCAGCGGCTTCGTCCCCCCGGGCGCGCAGTCCCCGGACCGGCTCGCGCGCACCATCGTCCGCATCGGCGCCGTGTACGTCCCGGTGCCCCTCGTCCCGATCACCGGCGGTTTCGCCAACCCCACGGACGACGTACTGACCGTGCCGGTGCCCGCCGACGTCGAGCCGGGCCGGGTGGACGTCCGCGTCATCACGGCGGCGGGCGTCGAGACCAACAGCTACGCGATCGACGTGGTGGAGTAGCGGGACGGGCGGGTGACGGTGCCGGGCTGCCGGGGCGCGCCCGCACCGGACGCCCGCTGAACGCGGCGTACCGCTTGCCCGTATCCCTCGGTGAACGCGCCCGGCCGGTGGACCGGCCACGCTGCCGGCACGGACGCGACCGATCAAGCCGCTAGCCTCGCGCGCTCGCGAGGGAACGGGCGCTCGCGAGGGAACGGGCGCCGATGATGTGACGCGCACCGCCACGAGATGCCCAGTACGGGCACGGGACGGGTTCCGGTCACCGGACGGGCAGCAGGGGCCGCGAGACGGGTACGGGTCACGGCGCGGGCGCGGGGTCCGGGCGCGGGTCACGGCACGGATACCGGCGACGAGGCGAGCACTGCCGACGGGGCGAGCACGTGTGTCACGCCGCGCCCCCGCGCCGGTATGGACGAGACGAGGGAAAGGCGGGCGTCATGGCCCACGTGGACCGTACGGCCGATACGGACCGGAGCGGCGCGGCACCGGCGGACGGCGGTGACCGCGGGCGCCGCCGCGGCGTCCTGGCCCGCTACGCCTTGCTCCCCCTGCGCGTCTTCCTCGGCGTGACGCTGATCTACGCCTCCCTGGACAAGCTCACGGACCCGGCCTTCTTCGCCGGCCACGGTGCCGGTTCGGTGGGCGAGATGATGCGGCAGGTACGCGACACCTCGGCCGTCCCGCAACTGGTCGACCTCGCCCTCAAGAACCCCGCCGGTTTCGGCTACGCCATCGCCTTCGGTGAGCTGGCGGTCGGCATCGGCACGCTGGTCGGCCTGTTCGGTCGACTGGCGGCCCTCGGCGGCGCGCTGCTCTCGCTGAGCTTCTGGCTAACCGTGAGCTGGGCGACCAAGCCGTACTACTACGGCAACGACCTGGCCTACCTGATGGCGTGGCTCCCCCTCGTGCTGGCCGGTACGTCGATGCTGTCCCTGGACGCCGTCCTGCACCGTCGCCGCCACCGCCAGGGCCGTCACGCCGTCGGCTGAGGCCCGCCCCCGGGCCACCTCACCAGGTGTCCCGTCCGCGAGCGTCGCCGCGCCTGATCGCTGTTCCTGATCGGTTCCTCCCTTCGTCCGTGACGGGTCCCGCGCTTTGGCCGCGGGGCACGCCCTTCGTACGTGACGGGCTCCTGCCCTCCGGCTGGTCAGTCGCCGTGGGACTTGCGGTCCCGGGTCATCCACAGCCCGGCTATGCAGCCGATCGCCACCACGCCGCACGCCACCTGGAGCACGAGCTGCTGTGCGTCGCGTTCGGCCGCGAGGCTGAAATAGACGTTGCCGGCCACGCTGAGCATGAGGGCGAGCCAGAGCGCGGGTTTCATTGGGGTCCTCCGTAGGTCTGCGGTGTGCCACCACTCTCCGGCACAAAGATCACCGGCACGAGAGGGATAACCCCCCAATCGAGGGTGCGGCCACCTGTACATCGGACCGTCGGACGCGTGCTTCGGTGCGGCACCTCCTCACTCTCCGGTGGGCGTGGATCGGTGGTGGTGCGAGCCGCGCAGCGCGGCGGTGATGCCCGCCAGGCAGAGCCCGGCCGGGATGGCCAGCACCGGCCAGGCTCCCGGTATGTCCAGGACGTCGAACGCGTCGAGTCCGTAGGCGCCGCCCACGCCCAGTGCCGTCAGACCGGTGATCAGCCGGGCGGGCTCGAAGTCGTGTCGCATCATGGGCGGGCTCCCGGGGTGCTCGGGGCGCTCGGAGCGCTCGGGGTGGGGGCCGGTGGCCCGGGCGGGGGTGAGGCGGGCTCGTCGCGGAGCACCTTGATCTCTCCGGCGCCGAGCTGGAGGTCGAGTTCCAGCGTGCCGTGCGGCTTCTCGCCTTCCTTGAGTCCCTTGGCGGGGAGGGTGTAGGTCTCCTCGTGACCGGGATCGATGTCGATGTCCCGGGGCGATTCGCCGGGCAGCGTCACGTCACCCAGGCCGATCCGGACGTGCATCCGCGCGGTGACGCCGTTCGGCACGATCACCCGGATCTGGCCCGCGCCCACGTCCGCGGCGGTGCGCACGGTCTCCCCGTCCTTCAGGTGGAGGTCGGACAGGTTCAAGGTGGCGCGGCCCGAGCCCAATTCGTAGGTGGTGTGCAGGGCCGCCACGTTCTCCGGCCGCCAGGTGCGTTGCCTCCAATCCGTGGTGATGTTCTTGGGGATGAAGACGGAGCCCGCGAGGAGCGCTGCCGTGAGGATCACCATGAAGATCGTGCCGCCGCCGGTCCGGCCGATCCAGGCGCTGAGCACCAGCCCGATGCCGAACACGGCCAGGGCGCAGGCCAGGCCCGTCTGCAGCATGACGGCCAAGCGGTGGTCGGGGAGGACGGAGAAGGTGCCCGCCGCGCCGGCGGCCATCGCGAGCAGGAAGGTCAGGCCGCCGATGGAGCGGCCGGTGCGCTGGGCTTTGCGCGGCGCCGCCACAGGGGTGGGTGTTATCGGCCCCATCGGCCCGGAATGTCTCCTATCCGTACCCGGCCCGACGGGGGCGCTGGGATCCGCCGTCCTGTGCCGGTATGCGTATTCGACGCTGAGGTGGGCGTCGCTCGGCCCCCAGAGGTAGTCCGCGGGGGGCTGGCCTTCCTTCGTCAGGGGGCTGCGCCACCAGGAAGGACTGTCCGGCGAGGGAGGGGCCACCGTCTCGGGCGGGGCGTCGGCGACCGCCTGGGCCGTGGCCGGGTCCACCGCTTCGGCTCCCTGCGTCTGTGCCCTGCGGCGCTGCCGGGACCAGTACGCCGACCCGGCGACGGCCAGCGACAGCATGACCGTGAAGGACACCATGCCACTTCTGTTCAGGGTGGAGAGGAAGAGGCCGCAGCCGACGATCGCGAACAGCAAGGCCGTCAGCGCCGCCCCCTCGACCCGGCCGGAGAGCAGCCTGCGCCCCTCGTTCTCCTCTTCTCCTTCCAAGGGGATCAGCAGCCAGGCGAACCCGTACGCGATCAGACCGACACCGCCGGAGACGGTGAGGACGACCAGGACGATGCGCAGGATCACGGGATCGAGGTCCCAGTGCCGGGCCGCGCCTCCGCACACGCCGGAGATGACCTTGTGCCGCCGGCTGCGGCGCAGGGGCGCGGGTGGCGCGGAGCCGGGCGCTTCGGGAGTCGCCGTCAGTTCCTCGGCGGGCGTTGGATCGGTCATGAGCCCATGGTGACAAGTTCGCGGACCGGCCGACATCCGTGAAAACCCTGGTCGATCCCTGAGACGGACTCAGGGTCCGGGTGGGGTTTGCCCGGAGCGGTCGCGTCGAGCCCCTGCCCACAGGCGGTGCCGCCGGGCGCGCCGACTATCGTTGCGCCTTGAAGGTGTAGGGGTCGGAGGGGCGTGCGGTGACGGAAGCGGCGGCGGACGACAGACAACTGGTCGCCGGGCGGTACCGCCTGCTGGAGCAGATAGGCCGGGGCGGCATGGGCACCGTCTGGCGCTCCCGGGACGAACTGCTCGGCCGGGAGGTGGCGGTCAAGCGGTTGCACGTGTCGCCCGGGATCGACGCGGACGAACTCGCGACCCGCAACGAACGCACCCGCCGCGAGGCCCAGGCAGCGGCCCGCATCAACCATCCGAACGTCGTGGTCGTCCACGACGTCGTCGACGACAACGGCCTGCCGTGCATCGTCATGGAATACGTGCCGTCCGGCACGCTCGGCGACCTCATCAAGGAGGCCGCGCGGGCGGACGGCACGGTGCCCCCGCACGAGGTCGCCCGGATCGGACGCGGAATGATCGCCGCGCTCAAGGCGGCGCACTCCGCCGGGGTCCTGCACCGCGACGTCAAGCCCGGGAACGTCCTGCTCGGCAAGAACGGCCGGGTCGTCCTCACGGACTTCGGCATCGCCGTCTCCACCGGCACCTCCACCCTGACAAAAACGGGCGAACTGATCGGATCGGTCGACTACCTGGCTCCCGAGCGGGTCAAGGGCGGAAGGCCGGGGCCCGCCTCGGACCTGTGGGCGCTGGGCGCCACCCTCTACCAGGCGCTGGAGGGGCGCCCCCCGTTCCGCAAGGCCACGGCGGTGGAGACGGCCTACGCGATAGCCATGGACCCCGTTGACCCGCCGCGCAACGCCGGCCCCCTGACCGGGTTGGTGACGGCGCTGCTCGCCAAGGAACCTGACGACCGCCCCACGGCACACGAGGTGGAGCAGGAGCTGCGGGCCCAGGCCGCGGAGCCCGAGACCGCGCTGATGCGCACGCCCGCCTGGGCCGCGGACGCGCCGTCCGGCACCACCTATTCCGCCACCCTCCCGCTGCTGCCCACGTCGGGCGGCGCTTCCGCGTCGGACGGGACGAGGACAAAAACGGGGGCCGGAGCCGACGCCGGAGCGGTAGCCGACGCGAAGGCCGGAGCCACCACCGATGTAGGGGACGGGGCCGGTGCCGGAAGCGCCGCCGGTGCCGGGCCCGACGCCCCCGCCCACGCGGGGGCCACCGCCGAGGGTTCCGGCAGCGCCCCTTCCTCTCTTTCCGCTCCCGTCGCCGAGACGGCCGCGACGACACCCATGGCCGGGTCGGCCGGGCCCGAAGCGCGCCCGGCCACGGAGCCGTCCGGCGCGGCCCGCGGTGGCACGACCCGCGGCGGCGCGACGCTGCTCGGCGCGGCGCGCGAGGAAAAGGGGACGGACCCGGCGGACGCGAGCGGCGGGAAGAAGCGTGGCCGCGCGGTCGTGTGGAGCGTCGTGGGCGCGGTGGTGGCCGTGGCCGTCGCGGGTGGCGCGCTGTACGCGGTGGACTTGTGGAAGACGGACGACGCGCCCGGCACGCGGGAAACGCTGCCGCGGGACCACCCGGCCTCGGCCAAGTCCACTCCCAAGCCGACCCCCAAGGCGAGCGAGCCCACCCCCGCCGTGAGCGAGCCGCCGCCCCTGCCCGCGGGCTACCGCCGCGTCGCGGAGCCCAGGCTGGGCATCTCCTTCCCCGTCCCCGAGGGATGGACCCGCGAGATCAGGGAGGGTGGCCGGGAGGTCAACTACGTCGACCCGACCCGGCTCGTGAACCTCAAGATCAATGTTCTGGACTTCGCGACCGCCGACCAGGTCGAACACTTCAAAGAGGTCGAAGCCGACTTCAAGGAGAAATACCCGGTATACAAGCGCCTGCGCCTCCAAGACACCATTTATCAGGGCGCTCCCGCCGCGATATGGGAGTTCACCTTCCAGGGCCGGACCCGTGAGTGGCGGGCCGCCGACCTCGGCTTCGGCCGCGAAGGCGGCAACGAGTACGCCATCTACCTCTCGGCCCCCAAGCAGCAGTGGGACACGTACGCGGAGATCTTCACCAACGTCAAGAACGGTTTCCAGCAGGCGAAGCAGTAACGAATCAGCTGTGGGCGGGTAAGGACGATCAGCCCGGGGGTGCCGGGCTTCGGGCCGCGCGTCCGTCGAGCCGAGAGCCGGGCCGTGTTTCGGAAGCCGGGCCGTGCTTCGGGGCTCGGGCTTCGGGCCTGCGGCTTCGGGCCTCGGCCTCGGAGAGGCGGGGGCCTATGCTCCGGCCTCTCCCACGTCCCCCGCGTCCCAGCTCCCCGCCGATGATCCGTGCCCCCGGCGTGACCCTGAGTCGGGGTCCGGGATCGATCAGGGAGTTCCCTGATGCTCCCCGGCCCCACGGCGTGTGACGATCGGGACATGAACACCGCAGCGCCCCGCGCCGACGGCCCCCGCGCCCCGGCGCACGACCTCGACGAGCCACCCGTGCGCAAGCTGTACCGCAGCGCCGACGGGCGGTTGCTCGGCGGTGTCGCACGCGGCCTCGCCGGCCACCTGGGGCTGCCTGTCGCTTGGGTCCGCATCGTCTTCCTCGCCCTGCTGATGGCGGAGGGGATGGGCGCCCTGCTCTACGCGGCCTTCTGGTTCATCGTGCCGCTGGGCGTCGGGGGCGTGGAGGTGCCCCGGCCGGCAGCGGACGCGAAGGGCCGACCGGACATACGAGGGGAACGGGAGAAGGACGGCAGACGGCGGCTGCTGGCCCGCAAGCCGGACAAGGGCCAGCTCCTGGCCCTGATGACCCTGCTCATCGGCGCGGGCATCGTCGCCTCCCGGTTCCAGCTCGGCCGCGTCAGCCACTACCTGTGGCCGGTGCTGCTGATAGCTGCCGGTGTCGCCCTGGTGTGGCGACAGGCCGACAACGCCCGCCGCGCCCAGTGGCTGCAGCTCGGCCGCCGCAAGGGCCTGATACCGGTGCTGCGCGGGGCCGCCGGCGTCCTGCTGGTCGTCGTCGGGGTGACGGGCATCTTCGTCCTGCAGGGCTCGGTCGGACACCTGGGTTCGGTTCTCCAGGCCGCGTTGGCCATCGTCGTCGGCATCGCGCTGCTGGCGGGCCCCTGGCTCGTACGGATGGTGCAGGACCTGTCCGCGGAGCGGCTGATGCGGATCCGCGCGCAGGAACGGGCCGAGGTGGCCGCCCACGTCCACGACTCCGTCCTGCACACACTGACCCTGATCCAGCGCAACGCCGACAACCCCCGGGAGGTGGCCCGCCTGGCCCGTTCGCAGGAGCGCGAGCTGCGCTCCTGGCTCTACAAGCCGGAGGGCCGGGGCAAGGACGAGACCGAGGAGCCGGACACCCTCGCCGAGGCGGTCCGCAAGACGGCGGCCGAGGTCGAGGACCATCACGGCGTGCCGATCGAGGTGGTCGTCGTCGGTGACTGCGCGCTGGACGAGAGGCTGGGCGCCCAGATGCAGGCCGCGCGGGAAGCCATGGTCAACGCGGCCAAGTACGGGGGCGAGGGCGGCCCGGTCCAGGTGTACGCGGAGGTCGAGGGCGGCCGGACGGTCTTCATCTCCGTGAAGGACCGGGGGCCGGGGTTCGACCTGGACGCGGTGCCCGAGGACCGGATGGGCGTCCGCGAATCCATCATCGGCCGGATGCAGCGTAACGGCGGCACTGCCCACCTGCGCAACGGCCCCGACGGGGGAACGGTGGTGGAACTGGAGATGGAGCGTGCCGAATGACGAGCACGCCGGGCGTCGGCGGGGACCGCGCGCGGCGGGGGATGATGACGCGGAACGAGTCGACGAGGGACGGACGGACGAGATGAGCAGCGACGCCGCACAGGAAGGCCGGAGCACGACCGGGACGGGGGCCGAGCCCGAAGCCGGCACGGCGGCCGAGCGCGCCCTCGGCGCGGCGGACCCAGCCCCGGCCGGTGAACAGGCATCGGCGGGCGAGCAGGCGCCGACCGGTGAGCAGGCTCCGGCCGGGGGCACGGCCACGGCTCAGCCCCGGACGGCGCCGGACGCGGAGGACGAGACCGGCGGACAGGCGCGCACCGTGCGAGTGGTCCTGGTGGACGACCACCGGATGTTCCGGACGGGCGTCCAGGCCGAGATCGGGCAGACCGAGCGCACGGGCGTGGAGGTGGTCGGCGAGGCCGCCGACGTCGACCAGGCCATCACGGTCATCACCGCCACCCGCCCCGAAGTCGTCCTGCTGGACGTCCACCTGCCCGGCGGCGGCGGGGTGGAGGTGCTGCGCCGCAGCGCCGCCATGATGGTCGACCCCGAGCGCCCGGTCCGGTTCCTGGCGCTGTCCGTCTCCGACGCGGCCGAGGACGTCATCGGCGTCATCCGGGGCGGTGCCCGTGGCTACGTCACCAAGACGATCACGGGGAAGGACCTGGTGGCGTCCATCTTCCGGGTGCAGGACGGCGACGCGGTGTTCTCGCCCCGCCTGGCCGGGTTCGTCCTCGACGCCTTCGCCTCCACGGACGCCCCGCCGGTGGACGAGGACCTGGACCGCCTCACACAGCGCGAACGGGAGGTGTTGCGTCTGATCGCGCGCGGTTACGCCTACAAGGAGATCGCCAAGCAACTGTTCATCTCCGTGAAGACGGTGGAGTCCCATGTCTCCGCCGTCCTCAGGAAACTCCAGCTGTCCAATCGCCACGAACTGACGCGGTGGGCGACGGCCCGCCGTCTGGTGTGACGACACTCAGCGCGAACCACACGGTCTTGCCGGTGCCGGTGCCGGTGCCGGTGCCGGTGCGGTAGGGGCGCGGGCGCACGCCGCCCCAGTCGTCCGCGAGCGCGGTGACGAGTGCGAGACCCCACGCGTCCTCCGCGTCCTCGTCACCGTCGTCCGGGTCCCGAAGCTCGGGTTGTTCGACGGCCGTGTCGGACACCTCCACGCGCAGCACGCCCGTGCGCAGGGAACAGCTCACATGGATCTCCCGCTCTGGGGAGACGTGCGCGTGAGCGCAGGCATTGGTGAGCAGTTCGCTGAGGAGGAGGGCGGCGGTGACGGTGGTGTCCGGCGGCAGATCCCACGCACCGGCCTGTTCCCGCAGCAGTTTGCGCGCCCGGCCGACGCTTCGAGGGTGGCGGGTGAACCGCCATGCACTCGGTGGGCGAGGGGTTAGTGCATTCACGGTTCAGACGATGACGGCTGCGGCGTAGCTTCGGGAGGGGCAAAGCAGGTACAAAGCCCGTTGTACCCGGTGTGCTCTGAGAGGGCTGCCGACGGTGAGAAAGCTCGGTCGCGACCAGCGGCGGTGTGGCGCTACTGCGGGAATCAGCTCAAGCTTTGGCGAACTCGGGCGGGAGTGACACGGGGAGAACCGCGCTTCCCGCCTCTCGAAGAGAAGACGCGTGAGGCACGGGTCGCTGCTCGATTGCGGAGGCAGGACAGGCTGAAGGAGCCGACCGTAACCTTCGGTTTCCTCGTCTATGAGGCTGCATTCCGGACCATGATCGGGGGAGCTGAGGTGATGAGGAAGCAACTTCTTCGGGTCGCGGACGTGAGTCGGCGGCGCAATTCTCCGTTCAGGTTCTGCCGATGACGAGGGCCTCGTCCTCCGCGCTCAGTGGCGCGCTGGTACTTCTGGAAACCGCTGATCACATGCGGTACGCGTTCGTCGAAGCACAGGAAACGAGTGCTCTGTATGCCGACGCTGAGAGGGTCAGTGCCTTTACGCAGCGCCATAGCGCGATCTGTGCGCACTGCTTGAGTGTTGAGGAGTCGGCGCACTTCATCGGAAAGTTGGCGGAGGAGCTATGAGCGGCGAGCTGATGTGGTTCAAGTCCAGCTACAGCGACGACGAGGGCGGTAATTGTTTGGAAATCGCCTACGCACGGCGGAAATCGAGTTATAGCGATGATCAAGGCGGCGCCTGCCTAGAGGTGTCTGCTCGTCCCGGCCTCGTCCCCGGCGCCGTCCGCGTCCGCGACTCGAAGGACAAAGCAGGGGCCCAACTCGCTTTCTCGGAGGCGGCTTGGGGCGCCTTCATCTCCCACGTGTCCGGGGCTTGAGCTTCGGGGGTCGGGACTCGGGTGGCTTGTCTGTGGAAGGGGTGGGTTGGGCACAACCCACCCACCCTCCCAGGCGGTTCCGCTCGAACGGGTTTAACTTTCTGTGTTCGGGTTGCGCCGCTGCGTGAGGGGCCCCTAGCGTTCCCAGCGCCACAAAGCGACCCCGGCGATGCTCCAACATCGGTCCGGGGTCTGGCCAACAAGATCCAGAACGAGAGAAAGGGATCTCGTGGCGTTCCACGACCTTAGCTCCGCGCCCTGCGCACCCGCACACCCCCGCGCCGCTTCCGGCTACGGAAAGCGTTCCGCCCCAGGTCAGGCCCCCTCGCGTCGAGACGATTTCGCGCATCTGCCGGAGCGGGAGGCGTACTTGGCGGCGTACATCGACCGGCTGTCGGACGGTTCGGCCATCGACGTGAAGACGCTGGCCGCCGTTCAGCCGCGCTATGGCCAGCAGGCCGTTCGTACCGCTCTGACCAGGCTCGATGAGGCCGGTCACCTGCGGCGGAGGCGGGAAGTGGTCGGGGAGGGGCGTACGCAGTGGGTGTTCCGGACGTACTTCTCGCGTACCGCGCGCCCGCTGGAGTGGTGGGGGCGATTTTTGGCGGGGGAGGTTGTTGAGGGGGCGGCAACGGAGGCCCCGTCAACCGCTGTTGAAGCTCCGAACTCGCAGCACCCGCAGCCGTATTCGCGGTCGCAGCACCCGCAGTCGCAGCACCCGCACCCGCACCCGGAGAAGCCCCCGCAAGCGAGGCCGCAGTCGGAGCCTCGTCCCCGTGGCCGGGCCGGGCGTTCGCAGGCGTACGAGGCGTTGGCCGCGCTGGGGGCCGTCGATTCGCGCATGATCTTGTCGGCTGCCGAATGCGCCCAGTTGGAAGACCTGGCCGCGCAGTGGTTGGCGCGAGGTGTCACGCGTCCCCAGCTCGCCGCCGCGCTGACCGCCGGGCTCCCCGCTCAGGTCCACTCGCCGGGTGCCATCGCCCGCCGCCGCCTCACCGACAAACTCCCGCCCGAGCCCGCCACGGTTTCCCGGCCGGGTCGGAACCTCGCCGTTCAGGCCGCGTCCGCCGCCTCGTCCGACCCCCTGACCGAGTGTGCGGAATGCCGGGCCCCCGCCCGCGCCTCCGGCCTCGTGGACGGCCGCTGTCGCCCCTGTCGAGGCGAAGGGCGCGAACCCCGCCCCGCCGATTTCGAAGCCCTCGCGCAGGAGGTTCATCGGCGTGCGGATGGGCTGCGGGAGATGGTTCGGGCTCACGCGGGTTCTCATGGCCGTACGTGAACCGGCGCGGGCGGGAAGGCCCGGTTGCGTAAATAAGGTCCAAAGGCGGGCAACCGGGACGCCGGGGAACGCCATCTAAGGCGACGGAAAGGCTCGCTGCTCCGTGGAGACGGGGGCCGGAACCATCCCCATGTCGTCCACGTCGCTGCGTCCGTATGTCGCGTCGGTGCGCATGCGGCGTGTGCGTCGACCCGTATGTGCCTCATGTCGCGGGACGCGTCCCGGCAGCACAGGTCCTGGAAGCGAGACAGATTCCGCGATGAGCCTCACAGGTACGCCGTTCTTCCTCACGTCGATCGCGTTGGTGGTCGTGGCGATCGTGTTGCCGCTGACGCTGTGGAGCCGGGTGCGGGGGCCGTGGCTCGTGCGTGGGCTGGTGCGGCTGGTGATGGTGCTGTTCGCGCAGGTCACGGCCGTCACGTTGGTGTTCGTCATCGTCAACAACGCGAACAGCCTGTACGACACCTGGGGGGACCTGTTCGGTACCGCCGATCATGTGGGGACCGCGCGTGACCTGGGGCCGGACGGGCTGGGCGGGACGCGGATCAAGGACGAGCCGAGGCAGGCGCAGGAGTTCGTTCCGGCGACGGACCCGGTGGTGGGGGCGGGGGTGCGGCAAACCGAATTCAAGGGGAAGGTTTCGGGCGTCAGCGGTGAGGTCTATGTGTGGCTGCCACCGCAGTACGACGATCCGGCGTACCGGGGGAAGAAGTTCCCGGTGGTGGAGGTGCTGCCCGGGTTCCCGGGGTCGGCCAAGTCGTGGCTGGGGACCTTGAAGGCCGGTGAGCAGTTGCGGCCCCTCATGGAGCAGGGGAAGGTCAAGCCGTTCATCCTGGTGGCGCCCCGTACGACGCTGCTGGGTTCGGTGGACACCGGGTGCGTCAACATCGCGGGGAAGGTGAACGCGGACAGTTGGCTGTCCGTGGACGTGCGGCAGATGGTGATCGACACCTTCCGGGCCGAAGAAAAGGCGGATTCCTGGGCGGTGGCGGGCTACTCCGCAGGCGCCCACTGTGCGACCAAACTCGCGCTGGCCCATCCGGACCGCTATCGCGCGGCGGTCAGCCTCTCCGGCTACAACGACCCGGCGCAGGAGCCCGCGTCCCTGGCCGGCCGGAACCCCGTGCTGCGGGCGCGGTCCAATCCGCTCAACATCCTGAAGGCCGCCAACGAGAAGGGCGCGCCGCCGCGTACGGCGCTGTTCGTCTCTGGGGCGTCGGGGGACGGTTACGAGGCGGGCCTCGCGCTCCAGAGGCTCGCGAAGGAACCGACGACGGTGCGGGTCGAGCACATCCCCGCAGGGGCCGGCGGGCACGGGACGGGCGTGTGGAAGGCGCAGGTGCCGGAGGTGTTCCGGTGGTTGAGCGGAGTGCTGGCGCCGTAGAAGCCGCAGGGGCCCGGGGGACGGGCGTTTGGGTCCGGCGGCGGCCCGTAACAGGGGGAGCGGGCCGCCGCCGTCCCTCTTGGCGGGGGCGGCCGACAGTCGCCGGGGCGGAAACCGGCGACGGTGGGGAGTCGGCCGCCTGGGTGAGGACGCTAAACCTCGTGCGCACGAAAGACGGCCGGGTTGCCGGGTAATGGCCGCTTGCGGTCGTACGGGGCGGGGTTCTGCATGGCTGTGACCGTGGGATGTGCGGGGGCGGACCGCTGCTGTGCTGAAAGCTGACCGGTCCCGTCATCCGGCCCATTCGGACGGGGCGTTCCGGCTGGCCCGGCTGTTCAGCCGGAGGTCGTTCCAGCCGACATTTGAAAAGCGGACCGACGGTCCGTACTGTTGAAGCGGACCGACGGTCCGTATTCAAGGCGAGCAGTGAAGGAGCACCCCCATGCCTGCGCACACCCCACCGGCGGATCTCTACCGCCACAGCCTGCGCCTGCTGCTGGACAAGGACATCGCGGCCTGGGTCGCCCTGTGGGCCGAGGACGGCGTCATGGAGTTCCCCTTCGCCCCTGAGGGCTGGCCCAAGCGCCTTGAGGGCAGGGAGGCCGTCGCCGCCTATATGCGTGGCTATCCCGATCACATCGACCTGCACGAGTTCCCCGAGCTGCGGATTCACCAGACGACCGACCCGGAGACCCTGGTGGTCGAGATGCGGGGCGTGGGCCGCCTGGTGCAGACCGGGGAGCCCTTCGACATGACCTACATCGCCGTCGTCACCGTCCGGAACGGGCTCATCACCTCCTACCGCGACTACTGGAACCCCCTCGCCTTGCAGGCGCCCGGCACCGACTTCGTCACGTCCGGCACCGGTTCCGGCACACGTCCCGAAGCCCGTTCCGGCACCGGTTCCGACGTGCCCGGGACGGACGGCGTCTCGTCCGATGGCGATTTCGTCGGGAGCGCTCGGTGATCAACAGCACCACCACACTGGTCATCGGCGCCACCGGCACCACCGGCAGCCGCACCACCGCGCAACTGATCGCCGAAGGTCACCGCGTCAAGGCCGCCAGCCGTCGCGCGGCGCCGCTCCCGGGGGCGGAGCCGGTCCGCTTCGACTGGTACGACCCCGGCACGCACGGCGCCGCTCTCGACGGGGCCGACCGCGTGTACCTCGTACCGCCGCTGGGCGACCCCGACCCGGCCGCCGTCATGCTGCCCTTCCTGCGGCGGGCCCGGGACGCCGGCGTGCGACGCGCGGTGCTGCTCAGCTCGTCGGCCGTCCCGGAAGGCGGTCCGGCGGTGGGGGTGGTGCACCAGGCGCTGCCCAGCCTGTTCGAGGAGTGGGCGGTGCTGCGGCCGTCCTGGTTCATGCAGAACTTCACCGGCGCGCACGCCCACGCCGACAGCATCCGCGAGGCCGGCGTCATCCTGACGGCGGCGGGGAGCGGTCGGGTGGGCTTCGTCGACGCCGAGGACATCGCGGCGGTCGCCGTGCGCGCTCTGACGGACGACCGCGCTCCCAATAGGGACCTCGTTCTCACCGGCCCTGAGGCGCTCAGTTACGACGACATCGCCGCGATCGTCACCGAAGTCGGCGGCCGGACCGTCGTCCACCGGCAGGTGAGCTACGAGCGCCAGCGGGAGCGGCTGACGGGCGTGGTGTCGCCCGAGTTCGCCACGATGCTGGCCGACATGGACCGCGCCATCGCGCAAGGCGCCGAGGACCGCACCACCGACGTCGTGCGGCGCGTCACCGGCCGCGCGCCCCACAGCTTCCGCGTGGTCGCCGAACGGGAGCTGGTGCGCGGCGGCAACTGAGGGGTGGTGGCCGGTGGCTCGTACGTACACGGCGCGCTATGAAGGGAACTCGTACGTGCACGGCGCGTTACGAAGGAAACTCGTACGTCGCCCCCCGTGTGCAGACGGATCGGCCTGCTTATCGAGGGCCGTGCGCCGCCCGCCCCTCCCCAAGATCGGCGATTTCGGGCGGATACGATCGATCACTATGGACGTAGTAATCAATATCTTCGTCGGTCTGCACATCATCGGTATCGCCTCGCTCCTCGGCGGCTTCCTCACCCAGATGAAGGCGATGAGCGCGGGCACGGCCCGTTTCGTACCGGCCATGCTGCACGGCGCGCTGACGATGCTCGTCACCGGCATCGTCCTGGTCGGCCTGAACCAGGCCCAGGACTACTCGGTGAACAACATCAAGATCGGCATCAAGCTGGCCGTGCTGGTCGTGATCCTCGGCCTGGTCTACGTGAAGCGGGACGAGGAGAAGGTCGCCAAGCCGCTGTTCGGCATCGTGGGGCTGCTGACCATGGTCAACATCTTCATCGCCGTGGTGTGGACGTGATGACGGGCTGATGATCCAGAGCCGTCACGGGGTGGGCAGCCTGTGGCGGTGGTTCGGTGGGCGGGGCGAGGTCCCGGAAGTCCCCGCCCCGCGCGCGTGTCCGTGGGCCGCGCAACTGCCTTTATGGGGATGAGGGTGGCCCCCTTTATGGGGACGAGGATCGGCCCGTTCCCCACCGGCTCGTCACAGCTCAGCTCGATTCACGGCAGCCCGCTGTGGCCTACGGCGGCTTGCTGCCGCTCACCGTGGCTCGCCGGCACTCACGACGGCCGGATGCTCCCGTAGATCGGCATCGTGTAGATCGACTCGACCCGTACGCTCGCACCCGGCTTCGGCGCGTGGATCATCTGTCCGCCGCCGATGTACATCCCGACGTGGCTGATGTCGCCGAAGAAGAACACCAGGTCACCGGGTGCGAGGGCGGACGTGGAGACGCGTTGGCCGACCTTGACCTGGTCCCACGTCGTACGGGGCAGGGAGACGCCCGCCGCCCGCCAGGCCGCCTGGGTGAGGCCGGAGCAGTCGTAGGAGCTCGGCCCGGTCGCGCCCCAGACGTACGGCTTCCCGACCTGTGCGCGGGCGAAGGAGATCGCCTGCCCGGCCCGTCCGGAGTACGAACCCGAAGGCGCGCCCGCGAAGGTGCCCGCGCTCTGTTTCCGCGTTTCCTGTTGGCGGCGGCGTTCGGCGGCGGCCTGCTGACGGGCCAGTTCCTGGGCCTTGCGTTTGGCCTCGGCCGCCCGCTTGCGTTCCAGGGCCGCGAGCCGGGCCTTCTCCTCGGCGGTCAGGCGGGCCAGCAGTTGCCGGGCCTGACGCAACTTGTCCTGAACGGCGCTCTTGTTCCGCTTGAGGTCGGCCTCCGTGTCCCGCAGCTGTTCCAGGCTCCGGGCGGCCTGGGCGCGCTTGCGCGTGGTCTGGGCCCGCTGCTCCTGGTAGTCGGTGACCGCCTGCTGCTGCCGGTCGGTCAGCCGCTCCATGAGGTGCTTGCGGTCGGCGAACTCCTGCGGCTCGTCGGCGAGCATCAGTTGGGCGGTCGGGCTCATGGCGCCCGAGCGGTACTGGGCGGAGGCGTAGACGCCGAGGTCGCGCCGGGCGTCGTTCATCTTCTGGGCGAGCCGGGCGATCTCGTCCTGGAGGGCTTCGACCGCGTCGCGCTGCCGGTCGGCGCGCTCCTTGGCCGCGTTGTACTTCTGGGTCGCCGTCCCGGCCTGGTGGTAGAGGTCGTCGACCTGCCGTTTGACCTGCTCGATGGTGGGCTTCGGGGCTTTGGGCGAGCCGGGCGCCGCGTCCGCGGCCTGGGCGAACAGCGTGACGGAGGCGAGCGCCGCGGTGGTGAGCCCGGCGGCGGCGCGGCGGACGGTCGAGTCGAGTAAGCGTGGGCGCGGCTTTCGGTGGGACGCCAAGGCCGGTGACTCCTTCCGTGGACCGCCTACCGGGTGAGCTGTCGGGTTCGGGCGGTGGCGCTGACGGAAGGGTTGCCCTACGGCCGTACGGTCTCCCGGGGGCTGCGGCCGGTGGCGTCGCCGAGCTCTCCAGGGGGCCGGACCGACCGATTCACCCCGGTGGTACGTGTGGGTCCCCGGCTCCGGACGCCTCGGGCGGTACGGCTCGTGGCAGGCCGGACTCGGCGGAGGCGGCCCGTGCCGGCGCTGTCACCGACGAGGGGTCGGGCCGTCTGAGCGAGCACGGTAGCCACCGGGTGCGAGTTCTGTGAAGGCTGGTGTTCGATATGGCCCGAATCCTTTTCGTGGTGCGTGGAACCCTTCCGGGCGGGGAGCGAGGCGGTTCCGGGGTGGACCGAGGGTGTCCGGGGGTGGACTGAGAGTCTCTGGGGGCGGACGAGGGCGCCCGAAGGTGCCCGAGGAGCGGCGGAGCTTCGTACGTCGCGTCTGCCCGTGCCCGGCCGCTCACTTCTCGTACGGAGTCCCTTGGCGCTCGTACGCCTCCGCCGTGGCCTCCTGTAGCCGTTCCGCAGCCGCCCGTACGTCCTCAACCAGCCGTTTCCCCTCCGCCGCCGTGGGATGTCAGTGGGTCGGCCTACACTCGGTGGGCGATGAGCAGCCTCTTTGACGACAGCTTCCTGGCGGATCTGGACCCCAAGGGCGAGGAACTTCCGCCGCCTCCCGAGGACGAGGACCGTCCGGCACCGGAGGAGATCCCGGCCGACCTCTTCGGGGACGCGTTCGACGTGCCGCCCGCCCCCCGGGACGCGTACTACCGGGACGGCGCCGCGCGCCCCGTCATCGACACGTCGTCGCTGCTCGTCGGGCTGAACGAGCAGCAGAAGGCGGCCGTGGTGCACACGGGATCGCCGCTGCTGATCGTCGCGGGCGCGGGCTCCGGCAAGACCCGCGTGCTGACCCACCGCATCGCGCACCTGCTCGGCGCGCGCGGGGTGCACCCCGGCCAGATCCTGGCGATCACCTTCACCAACAAGGCCGCGGGCGAGATGAAGGAGCGGGTGGCCGAGCTGGTGGGGCCGCGCGCCAATGTGATGTGGGTCTCCACGTTCCACAGCGCGTGCGTGCGCATCCTGCGCCGGGAGTCCAAGAAGCTGGGCTTCACGTCGTCGTTCTCGATCTACGACGCGGCCGATTCCAAGCGCCTGATGGCGCTGGTGTGCCGGGATCTGGATCTGGACCCCAAGCGCTTCCCGCCCAAGTCCTTCAGCGCGAAGATCTCCAACCTCAAGAACGAGCTCGTCGACGAGGAGGCCTTCGCGGCTCAGGCCGCCGATGGTTTCGAAAAGACGCTGGCCCAGGCGTACGCGCTGTACCAGTCGCGGCTGCGCGAGGCCAACGCGCTGGACTTCGACGACATCATCATGACGACGGTCCACCTGCTCCAGGCGTTCCCCGACGTCGCCGAGCACTACCGCCGCCGCTTCCGGCACGTCCTGGTGGACGAGTACCAGGACACCAACCACGCGCAGTACACCCTCGTCCGCGAGCTGGTGGGCCCGGCGGAGGACGCCGCCGAGCTGTGCGTGGTGGGCGACGCCGACCAGTCGATCTACGCGTTCCGGGGCGCCACGATCCGCAACATCCTCCAGTTCGAGGAGGACTATCCGGACGCCACGACGATCATGCTGGAGCAGAACTACCGCTCCTCGCAGACGATCCTGAACGCCGCCAACGCCGTCATCGAGCGCAACGAGAACCGCCGCCCGAAGAACCTGTGGACCGAGGCCGGCGCCGGCGCCAAGATCACCGGGTATGTGGCCGACACCGAGCACGACGAGGCCCAGTTCGTCGCCGACGAGATCGACCGGCTCACCGACGCGGGCGACGCCAAGGCGAGCGACGTCGCGGTCTTCTACCGCACCAACGCGCAGTCCCGTGTCTTCGAAGAGATCTTCATCCGGGTCGGGCTGCCCTACAAGGTCGTCGGCGGCGTGCGCTTCTACGAGCGCAAGGAGGTCCGGGACGTCCTGGCGTACCTGCGGGTGCTGGCCAACCCGGAGGACACCGTCCCGCTGCGCCGCATCCTCAACGTCCCCAAGCGCGGCATCGGCGAGCGCGCGGAGGCGATGATCGACGCGCTGTCCCTGCGCGAGAAGATCAGCTTCCCGCAGGCGCTGCGCCGGGTGGACGAGGCCTACGGCATGGCCGCCCGCTCCGCCAACGCCGTCAAGCGCTTCAACACGCTGATGGAGGAGCTGCGCACCATCGTGGAGTCCGGCGCGGGCCCGGCCACCGTCCTGGAAGCGGTGCTGGAGCGCACCGGCTACCTGGCCGAGCTCCAGGCCTCCACCGACCCCCAGGACGAGACCCGCATCGAGAACCTCCAGGAGCTCGCCGCCGTCGCCCTCGAATTCGAGCAGGACCGCGGCGAGGAGAACCCGGGCACCCTCGCGGAGTTCCTGGAGCAGGTCGCCCTCGTCGCCGACTCCGACCAGATCCCGGACGAGGACGAGGAAGGCGGCGGCGTCATCACCCTCATGACCCTGCACACCGCCAAGGGCCTCGAATTCCCCGTGGTCTTCCTGACGGGCATGGAGGACGGCGTCTTCCCGCACATGCGCGCCCTGGGCCAGGCCAAGGAGCTGGAGGAGGAGCGGCGGCTCGCGTACGTGGGCATCACGCGCGCCCGCGAGCGGCTGTACGTGACGCGCTCCACGATGCGCAGCGCCTGGGGCCAGCCCTCGTACAACCCGCCGTCCCGCTTCCTGGAGGAGATCCCGGACGAGTACGTGGAGTGGAAGCGGACGGGGCCCGCGACGCCGTCCGCGTCCATGGGCGGCGGCCGGTCGGGGTCCGGCTCGGGCTCCGGCTTCGGTTCCGGCTCGGGATTCGGCGGTTCGGGCATCGGGTCGTCGCTGTCCTCGTCCCGCTCCAAGGCCGGCCCGACCGGTTTCGCGACCCGGCGGGCCAAGGACCGGCAGGTCGTCTCGCTGGCGGTCGGCGACCGCGTCACGCACGACAGTTTCGGACTCGGCACGGTCGTCGGCGTCAAGGGCAGCGGGGACAACGCGGAGGCGACGATCGACTTCGGCGGCGAGAAGCCGAAGCGGCTGCTGCTGCGGTACGCGCCGGTGGAGAAGCTGTAGCTAGCGGTACGGCTGGTCGCCGTCGCGCCTTGTGGTGGGTGACGGCGGTGGGGACGAGGCCCGGCCGGGCTTCGTCCCCAGTGTGGTTTCCGGCGCGTGGCTGCTGGGGTTTCCGGTGCTGCCCGGTGTGGTTTCCGGCGTGTGCCTGCTGGGGTTTCGGTGCGTGCCTGCTGGGGTTTCGGCGCGTCCCCGTTGGGGTTCCCGGCGCGTGCCCGCTGGGGTTCCCGGCGCCCGGTCAGCTCGGGTCGAGGCCGCGGGTGCGCAGCCACGGCAGCGGGTCGATGGCCGAGCCGCCACCGGGGCGGACCTCGAAGTGCAGGTGTGGCCCGGTGGAGTTGCCGGAATTGCCGGAGTAGGCGATCTGCTCACCGGCCTTGACCGACCCCGAGCGGATCTTGGTGCTGCTCAGGTGGCAGTACCAGGTCTCCGTGCCGTCGGGCGCGGTTACGATCGCCATGTTGCCGTACGCGGAATTCCACTGGGTCCGCACGGTGCCGTCGGTGGCGGCCATGACGGGGGTGCCGTAACCGACCGGGAAGTCGATCCCGGTGTGCAGCGACATCCAGTTGACGCCCGCCTGCCCGTAGTAGGCGCTCAGTCCGTGCTGCGCGACCGGCAGCAGGAACTTGGGGCGCTCGCGCTCCTTGCGCGCCTCCTCCTCCGCACGGCGCTTGCGCTCCTCTTCCTGGCGCGCCTTGAGGTCGATGCGCTCCTGGGTGCGGCTGGCGCGGTCGGCGAAGTCGTCGGCGCCCGCGCTGAGGCCCGCGAGCTGGGTGTCGAGCTTGCTGTTGGCCACGGCGGACTGGACGGTGGGGACGCTGGACGCCGCCTGCGTGGTCGTCGTGTCCTTCTTCTCGCTGTCGCCGCCACCCAGCCCGCTGACGGACGCGGCGGCGACGGCGCACACGCCCATCGCCGCGACGGACGGCACGGCGACGGTCAGCAGCGCCGAGCGCTTGGCGGTGCGGCGCCTGTTCCGGCTTCGCGAGCCGCTTCCGGTGCCGCCGCGCGCACCGGAACCCTTACGGGCCCCGGACGCGGAACGCGAGCTCGGGATGCGGGGCGCATCGCCCGCGCCGGCGCCTTTGGCGTTGCCGTCCGCGACGTTGCCGTTTCCGGTGTCGCCGTCTTCGGTGGTGCCGTCCTCGGCGTTGCCGTTTCGGGGGCCGGGCAGGTCGGCGGGCAGCACCATCGGCGCCGTCATGGTCAGGGCCTCGGCGGCCTCGCCACGCTGATCATCAGGCGTGCCGCCCGGGGCCTGCCGGGAGGGGCCGGACTCCGCCTGGGGGCGCGCCTCTCCGCCCTGACGCGGGACCTCCCCGTAGGGGCCCATCCCGTAGGTGGTCTCCTCGTAGCCGGCGTTCTCGTAGACGCCCTCCACGTAGGCGGCCTTGCCGTACTCCCCGTACGCCCCGAACTCCTCGTACGAGACGACGTCGCCGTAGGGGGCGCCGGACTCGTCATATGAGGCGCTCGTCGCTTCGTACGGCGCACCGGCCTGTCTGTAAGGCGTGCCGGACTCCCCGAACGGGGCGCCGAGTTCCCCGTGTGAGTCGCCGGGCGCGGCCTGCCACGAAGCGCTGCCTCCACCCAGCGTGGCCGACCCCCACGCCGTGCTGTCCCACTGTCCGGTGGCCCCGGTGTCGTACGGGGTGCCGGTGCCGATGGGCACCTCGGGGACCCGCAAGGTGGGCTCCGGTGCGGCGTAACCCGCCACTCCCGCGCCGTACCCGCTCGTGTGGAACGTTTCGCTGGCCACCGCCTCATCCGCACCATGCGCACCGGCACCGTACGCACCGGCGGCGGACGCCCCGATTCCGTATGCGCCGGTGCCGTACGTGCTCATGTCGTACGCGCCCGTGTCGTAGCCGGTGCCGCCGTACGTGCCGTCGGTGTACGCGCCGGTGCCGTACGCGTTCATGCCGCCCGTGCCGACGGGGTAGCCGCCCGTGCCGTAGGACCCCGTGTCGAGGGAGCCGGTGTCGTAGGCCCCTGTGTCGTAGGCCCCGGCGAACTGCGCCCCCGCGCCGTACGTGCCGGTTCCGTAGGTGGCGGTGTCGTGCGCACCTGCGGGCTGCGTACCGGGCAGGGCGCCGAAGAGGGGGTCCGTGCCGCCGTATCCGGCGTAACCCGCCTGCGTGTCCTGTTGCCCATAAGGGGCGTACGGGTCGTAGGGCGGGAAATGCCCGGACGAGGCGGGGGGAGAGGGGTCGATCGGAGTCGGAACCTCCGACGAGTGACGGTCGTTCACCACCACTTCTCTTTCGCCTCGGCAGCAGGAGAATTAGCGGCGACTGTACCGGGCGGTACGCGACGGCGACAATCTTCGGCAGGTTTCACCCCGGGAGTAGGGACATTTGGCCGCCTAACGGCGGACGAAATGCGCGTTCTTGGCGCCGCGTTCGAAATTTGTTCGAGGTCAATGGGGGCAAAGTGAATAAGGCTGTCCGGGAGGTGGCCGTCATCGAAAGCGGCGGTCGTGATCGATGCGCCGGACGTGCTGCCAGGTGGACCGGACGACCAGGGAGGACGCGGCTCACGCCACCGAAATGGCGTGGTCCGTGCCCTGGGCCGCCTCCGCCGCCGTCAGGGCCTCGCGTATTCCGGCGGCGACCGCGCCGTTGACCGGCAGCGCGAGATGCCCGACGCCGGAGACCCGCACGCTGTGCGCGATCAAATCCGGATGATCGATGCGCGCCGTTCCCACCGGGACCATCAACTGGTCCAGGTCACTCCAGAAGCAGACGAAATGCGTACGGCAATTCGGCGCGGGGCGCGCCAACTCCGCTATCACCTCGGAATCCGGGCGCATCTGGCGCACGATCGGGTGGGCCGACATCACCGGCGCCACGCGGGTACCGGCGTGCGGCGTGCCGAGGGTGACCAGCGTGCGGACCCGGCGGTCCCCGCCGAGACGCTGTACGTAATAGCGCGCGATGAGCCCGCCCAGACTGTGGCCCACGACATCGACCCGCTGGTGCCCCGTGCGCTCGCAGAATCCCTCCACATGCCGCCCCAGCAACTCGGCGGCCTTGCGGATGTCGCAGGTGAGCGGGGAGTAGTTGAGCGCTTCGACGTGCCGCCAGCCGTGCCGGACGAGGGAGCGGCGCAGCAGGACGAAGATCGAGCGGTTGTCGATGAAACCGTGCAGGAGGAGGACCGGGGCGTGCGCGTCGTCCTTGGGAGGCGGGAGGGGCCGCGTGGACGAGGGCGTCCGGGCCCGCGCGGCCGAGGGATCCGGGGCGCGGGCCGGTCTGCGGCCCGGGTCCGGTTCCGGGTCCGTGCTCCGCTCGGAGGGCGCGCCGTGCTGGTTCGAGGGGTGCCGCACGGTGTCGTCGGGCTCCAGAAGCAGGCCGGCGGCGCGGCGTTCCTGGTGGATGCCGGTCGGATAGAGGAGTACGTGCCCGGCGAAGATCAGGAGATCGACGACCGTCGCGCGCAGCAGCGCGGAGGGGCGAGCCAGACAACAGAGAAAGGGCAGGGCCTTCATGGCCGACCTCCCGAATGGCACGCGGGAGGACGACTCTGTCCCCCGTGTGCCCTCTGGGGAAGCCGTAGGCGAACTCCTGTCACCCGTACGGGTAGCCGATACTTGACGCCCGTAGGCGGTGGCGGTAACGGCGGTATGCACGGACTCGGGCGGTCATCGCCGTACCGTGCGGCTGGCGGAAGGGCGACCCGATCCGACTGCGGCTCCCCTCGCGCCCGCTCCGTGCGCACCCCTTCTCCGGCGAACAGCGGCCGGATCGCGCCCTCGTCCGACGACGGGGGCGGGGAGGTGCGTCGAGCGCGACGCGTAGCGAACGTGTCCCATTATGTGATTTCCCCCTCCCTCAGGGTCACGAAACGGCTGGGTGCGGGATGCTGTCGATAACGTTCGTTCACGCTTGAGGCCGTCGACGCGGCCCACGCATTCGGTTGTCGGCTCGGCGGCCCTCACGTGGTCCGGGGCCGTACATGGCTTGGAGGCATTGATGGGTGTGACAGGTCCGATCCGCGTGGTGGTGGCCAAGCCGGGGCTCGACGGTCACGACCGGGGCGCCAAGGTCATCGCACGCGCACTGCGCGACGCCGGTATGGAGGTCATCTACACCGGTCTGCACCAGACGCCCGAGCAGATCGTCGACACGGCCATCCAGGAGGACGCCGACGCGATCGGGCTCTCGATCCTCTCGGGCGCCCACAACACACTGTTCGCCAAGGTGTTGGAGCTGCTGAAGGAACGGGACGCGACGGACATCAAGGTCTTCGGCGGCGGCATCATCCCCGAAGCGGACATTCCTCCTCTCAAGGAGCAGGGTGTGGCCGAGATCTTCACTCCCGGTGCCACCACCGCCTCCATCGTGGACTGGGTCAACGCCAACATCCGCCAGCTCGCCGCCTGACGGCCGCCCGGCCGCGTCGGCGAACCGCGCGGCCGAGCCGCTGATGTGGGGCGCCCGATGCGGGGCGTCTGATGTGGGGCCCGGCCAGGGTGCTGGTTCGGCGCCTTGGGCTGGGGGCGGTGCCGGTGTGGGCCGGGTGAGGGCCGGTGCCGGGTGCGGCGCGGGGAGCCGGGCCGACCGGCCTCACCCGGCCAGTTCGGCGAGCATCGCGGCGCGCATGCGCAGGGTGCCGACGAGCCGTTGGAAGGCCTCGGACCAGTAGCCGACGGCACCCGGTGAGCCGTCGGCCGGTTCGTCCGGTATCGCGGTGAGCATGTCGAGCCGGTCGGCCGCGGACGGGTCCAGGCAGCGCTCGGCCAGGCCCATCACGCCGCTGAAACTCCACGGGTAACTCCCCGCGTCCCGCGCGATGTCCAGTGCGTCGACGACGGCCCGGCCCAGGGGCTCGGACCAGGGGACGGCGCACACCCCGAGCATGCGGAACGCGTCCGAAAGGCCGTTGGCCGCCACGAACTCCGCGACCCAGGCCGCTCGCTCCCCGTCCGGCAGCACCGTCAGCAGCTTCGCCGGATCACGCGTGGAACCGGCGCCCGGAGCGGTGACGGCCTCCGCGGCCGGGCCATCGGGTGTGGGGGTGGGGGTGCCGAGCAGGGCGCGGGCCCAGGCGGTGTTCCGCTGGCGCACGGCGGCCCGGCACCAGGCGTCGTGCAGTTCGGTGCGCCAGCCGTCGGCCACCGGGAGGGCCACGATCTCCTCCGGCGTGCGGCCGTCCAGCCGCTGTGACCAGCCGTCCAGCGGCGCCGCTTCCACCAACTGCCCGAACCACCAGGAGCGCTCCCCGCGGCCCGACGGCGGCTTGGGCACGATGCCGTCGCGCTGCATGCCCGCATCGCATTCGTGCGGGGCCTCGATGACGATCGTCGGTGTGCCGCCGGGCCGTCCGGCGGCGCCTCCCCGGCCCTCGTCGCCTGGCCCCGGTGGGGCGGGGGAGCGGTCGAGGGAGACGCAGGAGCGGGCGCGTTCGGCCATCCGGGCGGCCAGCGCGGAGCCCGGCAGCGCGGACAGCAGCTCGGCGGCGGTGGATCGGACGTTGCGGCTGCGGTCGGACAGCGCCTGTTCGAGGAAGGGCTCGTCCTCGGGGGAGAGGCCGGTGCGCAGGGTGTCCAGGAACATCAGGCGGTCCTCGGCCCGCTCGGTGTCCCAGGTGCCGGCGAGCAGGTCGCGGCCGGCGCGGGAATCCCGGCGGCGCAAGGCCGTCAGCAGCGCCACCCGCTCGGCGAACAGCCCCTCCTCCCAGAGGGCCCGCACGGCCGCGGGGTCGTTGGCGTTCAGGAGGGCGGAGGTGCCGCCCGTCCCCCGGAGCGCGAACTTCCACTCGTCGTTCAGCCGGGCCAGCCACAGGGCGCGCGGCCCGGCCAGCGCGAGCGCGGCGGGCCGGAGGTCGGTGCGGGCGTGGGCGGCGTCGAGCAGCGCCGGGAGCAGGGCTTCGGGAGCCCGGTAGCCGCGCGCGTCCGCCGCCGCCAGCCACTGCGGCAGCAACTCGGTGAGGTCCGGTGCCGTGCCGCGGCGGTTGCCGGACGGGCCGCCGCGGTCGGCCAGCAGCAGGGCCAGTCTCCGCCGGGCGGCGGGCGGCAGGGGAGGGCGCGGATCGACGGGGGCGGGGCCGGGGCGCTCGTTCGCCGGTGCCGGGCGCAGGGCCGCCCGCCGCCGGACGGTGCTCACCGCTGCCGCGTCCAGCAGCGCGGCGGCGGGCGACCGGCCCGGACGGGCCGGTACGGGTGGGGTGCGCCGCTCGGTACCGAGCAGCGCGGTGGTCACGAGATCGCCCCAGGGGGCGGGAGTGCCGTGCATGTCGTACCTCCAAGCAGGCCCCGGTGCTCCGGGCACCGGCGGGCGGAAGGGACGGCCACCGCGGAGAGCGGTGGGCCGTCCACGGGTGTGGGTCAGGGTCGGTGGTTGTCGTCGTCCGAAGAAGACCGGTCGAAGTGGGTGGCCGGGAGGGAGGGGAGGCCCGGGGTTCGGGGGAGGAGGTTGCCTGTGCCGTGGTGGGAGGCGAGGTGCGGGAGCTGGTGGGGCTGCTGGAAAACGGTGTGCGGAATCAGTGGTCGTCCTTAGTCAGTCGGGTCGATGAGGATGCGCGCGACGAGATCGGAAGGGCGGGCGCGAGGGGCGGGGCCAAGCGGGCACCGGCCCGCGCGCGTGCCGGCATGAAGTGAGAGACCGGTCCGCGGTCGCGACGGGATCGGTACCAGGAGGAAACGGACCCCCGGCGGGCCCGCGGTGAGTCGGTAGTGGATCGAAGAGTCGATGGGTGATGACTGTCAGTGATCGGCGGTAATCGGCGGTGATCGGCAGTGATCAACGGGCGTCGGTGGTTCGTCGACGCGGAGGCCGGTTCGGTGGGTGAGGGGCCGGATCAGGGACGGGAGAGCCCGTCCGGGAACGGAAGGGTCGACCCGGGAGCGGAAGGGCCGGTCCGGGATGGGGCGATCGGTCTGGTGGTCCGGGCCCTTCGGCCGTAGGGAGCCGGGCTGTGCTGAGAGGTCCTCAGGTCACAGAGAGATCAGGTCACAGAGAGACCGGTTCCGGGTCCCAGACGGTGAGAGGGGTGAAGCCGCGGTGGCCGCATTCGCCGAAGACCGTGACGGGCTCCCCGCCGGATATGGACGCCAGTTGCCAGCGGCTGCACCGCCCTGACCAGCGCGGATCGAGGGGGAGCGCGGACTCGCCGTCCGCGTCGGCGAGCTGCCAGTCCCCGCTGCCCCGCCCGGGTATCGGTACGACGTCCGCCAGCACGACCGGCCAGGCGTCGAGCCAGGGGTCGTCGCGCAGCGCGTCGCCGTACGCGGCCAGGGCCGCGTCGACGCCGCCGCCCTGCGGTACGCCGCCGGAGGCCGTCGGAGCGCGGCGTTCGCCGAGCGCGGCGCGCAGCGGGCGGGCGCCCGGGTAGTAGGCGAGGTCGGCGTCGAGGACGAGGCCTGGCGGTAAGGCCAGGTCCAAGGGGCGGTCGGGTCCGGAGAAGGAGAGGTGCAGCGCCATGCGGCCGGTTCGTTCGCCCCGCATCCAGATCCGCCGTGCGGTGAGCCTGCCGTCCTCCCTGTCCTGTTGGCCGAGGACGAGCCAGCGGTCCCGGATCGTGGTGGTGTCCGGCCCGGACAGGACCTCCGCTGCGTCCGTGTTCAGGCCCACCCGTGAGCGCACCGTGGCGGCGAGCGGCGCCGGAAGCCGCTCGATGCCGAGGAATCCCTCGTCGAGCAGGTGGAGCAGGGCCAGCTCCTCCAGGAGGCGAGCGGGCCAGTCCGGGCCGGAGGCCGGGACGGAGCCCAACTCCCTCACCCGCGCGGCGAGCCCGGGCGCCTGGGCGTCGACCATGCGCGCGGCGGTCTCGTCCCACGGGCCGTATCCGGCCCGCTCCATGGACGCCAGCCCGGACAGCAGCATGTCCTCCAGGCGCTGCTCCAACTCCGAGGCCCCGGCGGCGATCCGCCGAGCCCGCGCCTGCGCCCGGCGCCGCGCGGCGTCCGCGTTGGCGGTGGCCCGGTGGCTCTCTGAACTGGCCGGGCTAACGGCGGCATTGGCCGCTGGCTCGGCCCTATTCCTGCGCGCGGTGAGCCACTCGTTCGCCCAGCGCGGTGGTTCCGCGCCGGTGGTGGGCACCGCGCCCCCGGCCCACAGCAACGACAAGGCCAAGGCGTGCTTGCACGGAAACTTGCGGCTCGGGCAACCGCACGCGAAGGCGGGCCCGGTGGTGTCCACGACGGTGCGGTACCGCGTGCCGCCGCTGCCTTCGCACAGCCCCCACAGCGCGCCGTCCCCGGCGCCCGCGTCCGACCAGGGCCCGGGCTCCGCGAGCCGGGCACCGGCCTTGCGCGAGGCGGCGTCAGGTGCCAGTGCGAGCACCTGCTCCGCCGTCCAGATCTCCCCCTGCTGTTCCATGCCGAAAACGCTAGGGGGTACCACTGACAATCGCTCTGACCAGCGGAAAGAGCGCTGAAACGGGGGTTGGGCGGCGGCGGTGGCCGTGCTCGGGCGGCGTGGCGTGGCGCGGACGCGTGCCGGGGGAGCATGCCGGGACGTGGCGGGGGAGCGGGCCGGGGCGTGGCGAGCTCGCGCCGACGGATCGTCCCGGGCCCGTCGCGCATCGGCCGCGCGGCGGTGAACTCGCAGGTCGGCAACGGTTTTCGGGCCATTGTCAGTGGTGTGGTGCAGGGTGGATTCCGCAAGCGGCCGGCGGGTTGCGGGGTGCCGGTAGCACACCTTGTGACGAGGGGGAGTCATGCCCGAGAACACCACTGGGACGATCGACGCGGAGGTGCTGCGTCCGCACGCGGAGGACGCGTTCGCGGACGAACTGAAGGCGCTGGCGTCGGCGGACGACCGCCCCCGGCCGGAGCGCTGGCGGCTGTCGCCGTGGGCGGTGGCCACTTACCTGCTGGGCGGCACTCTTCCCGACGGCACGGTCATCACGCCGAAGTACGTGGGCCCGCGGCGGATCATCGAGGTCGCGGTCACGACGCTGGCGACCGACCGGGCGTTGCTGCTCCTCGGCGTGCCGGGCACGGCCAAGACCTGGGTGTCGGAGCACCTGGCGGCGGCGGTCAGCGGCGATTCCACGTTGCTGGTGCAGGGGACGGCCGGGACGCCCGAGGAGGCGATTCGCTACGGCTGGAACTACGCCCGACTGCTCGCCCACGGCCCCAGCCGCGACGCGCTGGTGCCCAGCCCCGTCATGCGGGCGATGGCCGGGGGCATGACGGCCCGCGTCGAGGAGCTGACGCGCATCCCGGCCGATGTGCAGGACTCGTTGATCACGGTGCTCTCGGAGAAGACGCTGCCCGTGCCCGAGCTGGGGGAAGAGGTCCAGGCGGTCCGCGGCTTCAACCTGATCGCCACGGCCAACGACCGCGACCGCGGCGTGAACGACCTGTCCAGTGCGTTGCGTCGGCGCTTCAACACGGTCGTGCTGCCGCTGCCCGGCACGCCGGAGGAGGAGGTGGACATCGTCTCCCGGCGCGTCGAACAGATCGGCCGGTCGCTCGACCTGCCGCCCGCCCCCGACGGCCTGGACGAGATCCGCCGCGTGGTCACGGTCTTCCGCGAACTGCGGGAGGGCGTCACCACGGACGGCCGCACGAAGGTCAAGTCGCCCTCGGGCACGCTGTCCACGGCCGAGGCCATCTCCGTGGTGACCAACGGCTTGGCGCTGGCCACCCACTTCGGCGACGGCGTCCTGCGGGCCGGGGACGTGGCGGCCGGCATCCTCGGAGCGGTGGTCCGCGACCCGGCCTCGGACCGCGTCGTCTGGCAGGAGTACCTGGAGACGGTCGTGCGGGAGCGGGACGGCTGGAAGGACTTCTACCGCGCCTGCCGTGAGGTCGGCGCATGAGCACGCGGACGGCGAACGGGCCCGAGCCCCGTCAGCCGGCGGCCGGTCCGCTGCTGCTCGGGGTGCGGCATTACGGCCCCGGCTCGGCGCGCGCGGTGCGTTCCGTGCTGGAGCGGTACGAGCCGGAGGCCGTTCTCATAGAGGGCCCGCCGGAAGCGGACGCGCTGGTCGCCCTCGCGGGGGACGAGCGGATGCGCCCGCCGGTCGCCCTGCTGGCGCACGTGCTGGACGACCCGGGGCGGGCGGCGTTCTGGCCGCTGGCCGAGTTCTCCCCGGAGTGGGTGGCGATGCGGTGGGCCGTGGGGCGGGGCGTCCCGGTGCGCTTCATCGACCTGCCTGCGGCCCACACGCTGGCGTCGGTGGAGGTGCCGGAAGGCGGCGGCGGC
Source organism: Streptomyces sp. NPDC003077 (assembly GCF_040611095.1). Lineage (NCBI taxonomy): Bacteria > Bacillati > Actinomycetota > Actinomycetes > Kitasatosporales > Streptomycetaceae > Streptomyces > Streptomyces sp. NPDC003077. Next base: position 135,478 of record NZ_JBEXNM010000004.1, read on the forward strand.
TCCCGTTCCGGCTCCGGATCCGGCTCCGGCTCCGAGGCCGGGCCGGGGAGGGGGACGGACGCGGACGACGGTGCGCCGGAGGTGCGGATCGATCCGCTGGCGGTGCTCGCGGAGACCGCTGGGTACGACGATCCCGAGCGGTGGTGGGAGGACGTCGTCGAACACCGCGCCGGTGGGGAAAGGGATCGGGGCACAAGGCCGGGCAGCACCGGCGGGCACGTCGTCAGCCCGTCCGACGACGCGGAACGGCCGGACGTGCTCGCACCGTTCGAGGCGCTCGCCGAGGCGATGGGCGTGCTGCGCGAGACGTACGGAGACGGCGGGCACGGCCGGGACGCGGTGCGCGAGGCCCATATGCGGCTGCGGCTGCGCGCGGCCCGCAAGGAGTTCGGGGACAACGTCGCCGTCGTCTGCGGCGCCTGGCACGTACCGGCCCTGAGGGGCAAGAGCACGGTCACGGCGGACCGGCAGAAGCTCAAGGGCCTGCCCAAGGCCAAGGTCTCCGTCACCTGGGTGCCGTGGACGCACCGCAGGCTCACCCGGCGCGGCGGGCACGGCGCCGGGATCGCATCGCCCGGCTGGTACGGCCATCTCTTCAGCGCTCCGGACCGCCCCGTCACCCGCTGGATGACGAAGGTGGCCGGGCTCCTCCGGGAGGAGGACTACGCCGTCTCCTCGGCGCACGTCATCGAGGCGGTGCGGCTCGCGGAGGCGCTGGCCGCCATGCGGGGGCGCCCGCTCGCCGGACTGGCGGAGACCGGGGACGCGATCCGCGCCGTGATGGGGGACGGTTCGGACGTCCCCTCCGCCCTGATCCACGAGCGGCTGGTCGTCGGCGACGTCCTGGGCGAGGTGCCCGAGGAAGCACCGGCGGTACCGCTCCAGCAGGACATCACCCGCACCCAGCGCACGCTGCGCCTGAAGCCCGAGGCGGCGGAACGCGAGATCGAGCTGGACCTGCGCAAGGAGACCGACGCCGCCCGCAGCCGTCTGCTGCACCGTCTGCGGCTCCTCGGCGTCCCTTGGGGCGAACCGGTGTCCTCCCGCGCCAGTACCGGCACCTTCCGGGAGACCTGGCGGCTGCGCTGGGAACCGGAGCTGTCCGTGCGGGTCGCGGAGGCCGGAATATGGGGAACGACCGTGCTGTCCGCCGCCACCGCCAAGGCGGAATCGGACGCGGCCGGGGCCCCGGCCCTCGCCGACGTGACGGCCCTCGCCGAGCACTGCCTGCTCGCGGGCCTGCCCGACGCGCTCCCCGCGGTGATGCGCGTCCTGGCGGACCGGGCCGCACTGGACGCGGACGTCGGCCACCTCGCGCAGGCGCTGCCCGCCCTGGTGCGCTCCCTCCGGTACGGGGACGTGCGGGGCACGGACGCCGCCGCACTGGGCGAGGTCGCGACCGGCCTGGCCGAGCGGGTCTTCGTCGGACTGCCGCCCGCCTGCGCGGGGCTGGACGAGGAAGGCGCGTCGGACATGCGCCACCACCTGGACGCGACCCACCACGCGGTGGGGCTCCTCTGCCAGGCAGGGCGCGACGAGCACGGCGGAGCACGGGCCCGGCACGACACGGGGGACGACGAGCCGTCGACGCACCCCGCGCCCGGTGGGGAGGACGGCGGGCTGCGCGGACGATGGGCGAAGGTGCTGGACAAGCTCGCCGGTCGGGAGGCGATACCCGGCCTCATACGCGGACGCGCGGCCCGACTCCTGCTGGACGACGGGAGGTTGGCGCAGGACGGGGCGGAGCGGCTCATGGGGCGTGCGCTCTCACCGGCCTCCCCGCCGGCCGACGCGGCGGCCTGGATCGAGGGTTTCGTCGGCGGCGGGGACGGCGGCGGGCTGCTGCTGGTCCACGACGAGCGGTTGCTCGCCCTGGTGGACGGCTGGCTGACGGGCGTGCCGGGAGAGGCGTTCACCGACGTCCTGCCCCTGCTGCGCCGCACGTTCGGCCAGTACGAACCGGGTGTCCGGCGCACCCTCGGCGAACTGGTCCGGCGTGGACCCGATACGGCGGCGGGCCCGGCGGGTGGCGGTGGCGCCACCGGCGAGGAACCGGGCGCTCCGGGGTTCGGCCCGGGGCTGGACCGGGACCGTGCCGCCGCCGTGCTGCCCACCCTGCGCCTGCTGCTGGGGAGCGAGGAACGGGCGGGCACGCGGGCATGAGGAGCGGCCGTCGACGCGCGGTGGGCCGGGCCTGTGCAGAGGAGTTCTATGCCAAGGCGGTCTGTGCCAAGAAGGCCCGGGCCACGGAAGCCCGTGCCGACGACACCCGACGAGGAAGCGCGAGGAAGCGCGAGGAAGTGCGAGGGGGAGACGATGAGCGGTAGCAGTGAGCCGCAAGAGGAGCGGCTGCGGCGGTGGCGGCTGGTGCTGGGCGGCGGAGACGCCGAGGGCACGGGCCACGAGTTGCGGGGACGGGACGCCGCCATGGACGGCGCGCTGGCGGCGCTCTACGGCCGTCGGGGGGACGAGCGGCGCCCCGGTGGGGGCCGGGCGGGCGACGACCGGGGGGAACGCTCGGCGGGGCTGGGGGCGTCCGCGCCCGGCGTGGCGCGGTGGCTGGGCGACATCCGCACGTACTTCCCGACCTCGGTGGTGCGGGTCATGCAGCGGGACGCGATAGACCGCCTGGGGCTGTCCGCGCTGCTGCTCGAACCGGAGATGCTGGAGGCCGTGGAGGCGGACGTCCACCTGGTCGGCACGCTCCTCACACTCAACAAGGCCATGCCGGAGACGACCAGGGAAACCGCGCGGGCCGTGGTGCGCAAGGTCGTGCGCCAACTGGAGCAGCGGCTGGCGACGCGTACCCGCGCGGCGGTCACCGGGGCCCTGGACCGCTCGGCCAGGATCAGCCGTCCCCGCCACCGCGACATCGACTGGGACCGCACGGTCCGCGCGAACCTGAAGAACTACCTCCCCGAGTACCGCACGGTCGTCCCGGAACGGCTGATCGGCTACGGGCGGGCCGCGCGGTCGGTGAAGAAGGAGGTGGTGCTCTGCGTCGACCAGTCCGGTTCGATGGCCGCGTCCGTCGTCTACGCGTCGGTGTTCGGGGCGGTGCTGGCCTCGATGCGCTCCCTGTCGACCCGGCTGGTCGTCTTCGACACGTCGGTGGTCGACCTGACGGAACAACTGGACGACCCGGTGGACGTCCTCTTCGGCACCCAGCTCGGCGGCGGCACGGACATCAACCGCGCGCTGGCGTACTGCCAGTCGCGGATCACCCGGCCCACCGACACCGTCGTCGTCCTGATCAGCGACCTCTACGAGGGCGGGATACGCGACGAGATGCTCAAGCGGGTGGCGGCGATGAAGGCGTCGGGGGTGCGGTTCGTCACGCTGCTCGCCCTGTCCGACGAGGGCGCGCCCGCCTACGACCGGGAGCACGCGGCGGCACTGGCGGCGCTCGGCGCGCCCGCGTTCGCCTGTACGCCGGACCTGTTCCCGGAGGTGATGGCGGCGGCGATCGAGAAGCGGCCCTTGCCGGTGCCGGATGTGACGGGATGACAGCGCCCCCGGCCCGGCGGACAGCCCGGCCCGGCACGCTGCCGAAAGCCCGGCACGGGGCGCGCTGCCGAAAGCCCATCACGGCGCACATACGGAACGCCCATCACGGCACATGTACGGAACACCCGGCACGGCGCCCCTACAGATCACCGGCACGGCGCGCTTCCGGAAGGGCCGTACGGCCGCCCCACGGGAAATAGGGCCGTACGGCCGCCCTACGGGAAATGCGGTACGGAATCCGTACGGGAGGAGGGGGACAGGTTGGTCCCCGGAGGGGAAAGCGCTGGTCCGGGCCGTGGCGCGGAGTGCCGCGCCGGATCCCGGAACGGATCCGGTGCGAAGGCGGGTCGGGAGCACAGGTGCGCTGGTCGGAGGGGGGTGGGCCGCCGGGTTGGAGGGCGTGCTGAGAGGCCGTCGGGCGGTCCGGCCCGTGTGACCGTTATCACCGCCGCAGTGTGATCTGTGATTTAGGGCCGTAGGTCCCGCGGGGATAACCTGCGAGACGGACATGCCGCGTACCGGTCACCGCTACGCCTCCCTTTGTGACAGCGCAGTCACGTTGCCCATCGCGGCACGCCCATGCAGACAACGAACCGCGATCACTACGGCGATTCTGAGTAGACAAGGGACGGACGCGCGTGGACCTGTTCGAGTACCAGGCGAGGGACCTCTTCGCCAAGCACGGTGTACCGGTGCTGGCCGGTGAAGTCATCGACACGCCTGAGGCGGCGCGCGAGGTGGCCGAGCGGATGGGCGGCAAGGCCGTCGTCAAGGCTCAGGTCAAGGTCGGCGGTCGCGGCAAGGCCGGCGGCGTCAAGCTGGCCTCCGACCCCGAGGACGCGGTGGCCAAGGCCGGCCAGATCCTGGGCATGGACATCAAGGGCCACACGGTCAACAAGGTGATGCTGGCCCAGACCGCGGACATCGCGGAGGAGTACTACGTCTCCTTCCTCCTGGACCGCACCAACCGGACCTTCCTCGCCATGGCCTCCGTCGAGGGCGGCGTGGAGATCGAGGTCGTCGCGGAGCAGAACCCCGAGGCGCTGGCCAAGATCCCGGTGGACGCCAACGAGGGCTGCACCCCGGAGAAGGCCGCCGAGATCGTCGCCGCCGCGAAGTTCCCGGCCGAGATCGCCGACCAGGTCGCCGAGGTCCTGCAGAAGCTGTGGACCGTCTTCATCAAGGAGGACGCCCTCCTGGTCGAGGTCAACCCGCTGATCAAGTCCGGCGACGGCAAGATCATCGCGCTGGACGGCAAGGTCTCCCTCGACGACAACGCCGACTTCCGCCAGCCCGAGCACGAGGCGCTTGAGGACAAGGCCGCAGCTAACCCGCTCGAAGCTGCTGCCAAGGCCAAGGGCCTGAACTACGTCAAGCTCGACGGCGAGGTCGGCATCATCGGCAACGGCGCGGGTCTCGTTATGAGCACCCTGGACGTCGTCGCGTACGCCGGTGAGAAGCACGGCAACGTCAAGCCCGCCAACTTCCTGGACATCGGTGGCGGCGCGTCCGCCGAGGTCATGGCCAACGGCCTGGAGATCATCCTGGGTGACCCGGACGTGAAGTCCGTCTTCGTCAACGTCTTCGGTGGCATCACCGCCTGCGACGAGGTCGCCAACGGCATCGTGCAGGCGCTGGAGCTCCTCAAGTCCAAGGGCGAAGAGGTCACCAAGCCGCTGGTCGTGCGCCTCGACGGCAACAACGCGGAGCTGGGTCGCAAGATCCTCTCCGACGCCAACCACCCGCTGGTGCAGCGCGTGGACACCATGGACGGCGCGGCCGACAAGGCCGCCGAGCTGGCTGCGGCTAAGTAAGGGACGAGGACACCACAACCATGGCTATCTTCCTCACCAAGGACAGCAAGGTCATCGTCCAGGGGATGACCGGCGCCACCGGCATGAAGCACACCAAGCTGATGCTCGGTGACGGCACCAACATCGTCGGCGGTGTGAACCCGCGCAAGGCCGGCACCAACGTCGACTTCGACGGCAAGGAGGTCCCGGTCTTCGGGACCGTCAAGGAGGCGATGGAGAAGACCGGCGCGGACGTCTCCGTCCTCTTCGTGCCGCCGGCCTTCGCCAAGGCCGCCGTCATCGAGGCCATCGACGCCGAGATCCCGCTGGCCGTCGTCATCACCGAGGGCATCGCGGTGCACGACTCCGCCGCCTTCTGGGCGTACGCGGGCAGCAAGGGCAACAAGACCCGGATCATCGGCCCCAACTGCCCCGGTCTGATCACCCCGGGCCAGTCCAACGCCGGCATCATCCCGGGCGACATCACCAAGCCCGGCCGCATCGGCCTGGTGTCCAAGTCGGGCACGCTGACCTACCAGATGATGTACGAGCTGCGCGACATCGGCTTCTCGTCCTGCGTCGGCATCGGCGGTGACCCGGTCATCGGCACCACCCACATCGACGCGCTGGCCGCCTTCGAGGCCGACCCCGACACCGACCTGATCGTCATGATCGGCGAGATCGGCGGCGACGCCGAGGAGCGGGCCGCGGACTTCATCAAGGCCAACGTCACCAAGCCGGTCGTCGGCTACGTCGCGGGCTTCACCGCGCCCGAGGGCAAGACCATGGGCCACGCCGGCGCCATCGTCTCCGGCTCCTCCGGCACCGCCCAGGCGAAGAAGGAGGCCCTGGAGGCCGCCGGCGTCAAGGTCGGCAAGACCCCGTCGGAGACCGCCCGCCTGGCGCGCGAGATCCTCGTCGGCTGAGGTCGTTGACCGTGTGATCGTCGTCGGCTGAGGTCTTCGGCTGGGTTTTCCGGCCGAGATCGTTGGCTTGCGCGGTCGTTGGAGCCGGCCGTCTCCGGCTCCGTCTGTGGGCCCGCGTCCCCGGGGGGACGCGGGCCCGCGGTGTTCTGCGGCCTGGGGTGTTCTGGGGCCTGGGGTGTTCTGTGGCCCTGGGTGGGGCCGGTGAGGTTCTTCTTCACTGGTGGGGCGGGGTTTTGGGGCGTCCCCTCGCCGATGGGGCGGTGTTCCTGTTCACCGTTCCTCTTCACCGTTGGGGGAGGGTGCGATCAGTGTTCGCCCGGGGTGAGTCGGGTGTCCTGGAGGGGGTTTCGTCCGGCGGGTGGGAGGAGGTCTTCCGTCCCGCCGTCCGCGAGGTCCGAGCCTGGGCCTGGCGCCGGTCCATCGCTTCCGCCGCCCGTTCCGGAGCCGGTCGGTTTCTCGTGGGCTTGGGGGGACGGGGCCCTGCCGTCGCCTGCCGTGTCGGGGGCGGGCCCGGCGGTGGGCGCGCCGCCGCCCGGCTTCCGTGGCTGCTTGGCGTCGTGGCGCGGGTCCGGCGGGCGGTTGCCGCGCCCCGGCCCGTCCGACGCGTCAGCTCCCGGTGCGTGGTCGCCCGGTGCGCCGTCGTCCGGTGCGTGGTTGTCTGGCTGCCCGCCGTCGCGCGTGGGGGGCGTCCGCTTGCGGCCGTTCGGCGTGCCTGACGGGTGGGTGCCGTCGGCCCGCTCGTCCGTGTCCCGTTCGGTCCCGGGGTCCTCGCCCCGGTTGCGGGCGTCGTCGGCCTGGTCGGTGCCGCCGGGGTGCCGCGCGTTCGGTGACGGGCCCGGGCGGGACGGCGGGGAGGCGACGGCCGGTTGGTGAGCCGATGCGGCGGGCGAGGGGGCCATCGCCGAGCCGGTGGCCGGCAGGGTGGCCAACGGGTTCGGGGCGTAGACGAGGGTGAAGGCGGTCGCCGCCGCGATCATCGCGGTCAGGCCGAAGGCGCCGCGCGTCATGAGCTGGACGACGCGTTCGCTGCCGTCGCGGACGAGCCGGGGTTCGGGCGGTGCCACGGGATGGACGGCGGCCAGCGCCGTCAGCCGCTCGTGCAGGATCTCGCCTTGCCGGACCGGTGACACGCCCTTGAGCCGCAGCCCGGGCAGCCGGGCCGCGAGGGTGTCGCGGGCGTAGGTCAGCCGCCCGGCGGTCGCGGGCGTGCTGGCCTCGGTCTCGGCGGCGGTCTCGCACAGCCCGAGGCCGACGCCGTCGTGGAGCAGCAGGGTCCGGCGGTAGGGGGACGGCAGGGCCAGCAGCGCGTCCAACAGGGCCTGGTCCGCCGGGGGTACGGGCGGGGGAGCGGGGGCCTTGGGGGACGGTTTCCGTGCGGGCCCGTTTCCCGGGCGCAGGCGGTGCCAGGGGGAGAGCGCGTACTCGTACGCGGTCGCCCGCACCCAACCCGCCGGGCTCGGGTCCACCGCGACCTCGGGCCAGCGTTGCCAGGCCGTGTGGAAGGCCCGTTCGACGGCCTCCTGGGCCAGGCGCGGACGGCCGGTGAGGAGCAGCGCCTGACGGATCAGCGAGGGCGCGTGCCGCTCGTACAGCGCGTCGAAGGCAGCGGCGGCGCTCCTGTGGGCGGGGAGGGGAGAGGCGCCGGACGCCGGGGCGGCGCTGCCGTACGGAGGAGGCGCGGCCGGGGACGCGGGAGCGGGGCCCACGGACGGGGCGGCGGCAGGGGTAGCGGCGGGAGTGGTCAGCCGCTTGGTGCGCGGTGGGGTGCGTGCGGGTGCGGCCGGGCCGGCGGCCGGCGCCGGGGCCCGGGGGGCTCGCTGTCCGTCCGTTCGGTTCACGCCGTCGTGCCCGCGCTGGTTCATGCCCGCCTTCTCATGTGACCTGTGACCTGTGACCTGTGACCGCCCTGTGGGGCGACGACTCCGGCACCTCCTCGCGCAGGGGTGCGCCGCGTCCGCCCGCCCCCGCGAAAAGCAGATAACCATATCTTTTGCGACACGTCCGGCATTTACCTGCTACACGGATGAAAGGGATGTTGTTGGCAGCATGACCATGTGAGTCAGGTGACCGAGCACGGCCAGTCGGTGTCCGCGCCGAGCCGTACGCCCGCGCGCGGCACCGCCGCGCGGCCACCGGGCGGTCGGCGGTCCCCGGCGCGGCGCCCCCCGACCCTCGGTACCGGAGCGCTCGCCGGCGGACTGGCCGCGGGGCTCGGCCTCGGGTCGATCGCCGTCGTCGTGCTGCTCCTGTGGATCGCCTCGCCCTACCCCGACCACGGCTCGCCCCAGGCCCTGCGCCTCGCCGCCGACCTGTGGTTCCTCGCGCACGGCGCGGACCTCGTACGGACCGGCTCCGGCCCGCCGGCCCCGGTGGCCGTGACGCCCCTCCTGCTGACCGCGCTGCCCGTGTGGTTGCTGTACCGGGCGGCCCGGCACGTCCTCCTGCGGTCCGCGCGGTACGGGGACCGGCCGGACCGTTCCCAGCCGGACGGCCTCCTGGGCGGTCGGCCGGGCGGCCTCCCGGGCGACCAGCGGGGCGGCCTTCCGGGCGATCAGCGGGGCGGCCTTCCGGGCGATCAGCGGGGCGGCCTCCTGGACGACCCGGACGTCCCGCCCACGGACGGCGCCCTGCTCCGCGCGGTGCTCGCGGGCTACCTGCTCGTCGCGATGGCCGCGCTGCTGTACGCCTCGGCCACCGGGCCGCTGCGCGTGGCTCCGCTCGGGGCCCTGGTCTGCGTGCCGTTCGTCGCCGGGTGCGTGCTGGCGGTGGCGGCCTGGCGGGCCCTGGGACGGTCGGCGTTCACACCGCTGCCCGCCCCCCTGGAGCACCTACGCGAGGGCCTGCCCGCCGGAGTGCGGCGGCTCCTCGAACGTCACCGCCTCACCGCCGCGCTCCGGGCGGCAGCCGCGGCCTCGGCGGCGCTGGCGCTGTCCGGTGCGCTGTTCGGCCTGGTCTCGCTCGGGCGGCACGCGGGGGAGGTGTGGCACCAGTTCCTCCACCTGGCGCCGGACTGGCCGGGCCGCTGCTCCGTGGTCCTCGTGACGCTGGCCCTGCTGCCCAACGTCGCCGTCTGGGGCGCGGCGTACGGGCTCGGCCCCGGGTTCACCGTCGGCGCGGGCAGCGTGGCGGGTCCGCTGGGCGTCGCCGGCTACCCGTCCCTGCCGCCCTTCCCGCTCCTGGGCCTGCTCCCGGACGAGGGTGTCGGCGGCGCGCTGAGCTGGGCGACGGCCGTGGCTCCGGCGGCGGCCGGGGTCGCGCTGTCCTGGTACGCGGCGCTGCCGGCCCGGGCGGCGTACGGGCGGGGGAAGCCGGGGGACGGGCCGGGGCCCGGCACCGGTTCAGGGCCCGGCATCGGTGCGGGGATCGGCTCCCGGCCTTCGTCGCTCTCGGGTCCGGACGCGGTCCAGGTCGTGGTCGACGGGTCAGCGCATCCCTCGGCAGGCGTCTCAGCCCACGCCAAGACCGGCGCTCCCGGCGGCTCCGGGTCCGAAGGAACGATTCCTCCCGCGGCCCACGCGCCGGACGAAACCCCCGCGAACGCCCCTGCGCCGGACGCGCCGCACACCGCTCCCGCCCACCTCCCGGACGGCGGGAGAACCAGCGACGACGCCCCTGACACGTCCAGCACCTGGAACCCCTCCGTCCCCCCGCGCTGGGACTGGCGAGCCACCGCGTCCGTGGCCGCGCTCGGCGCCGGATGCTGCGGGGTGGCGATGACGATGCTCGCGGGGCTGGCGGGCGGAGCCATGGGCAACGCGGCGCTCGCCGACTTCGGCCCCGACCCCTGGCTCACGGGCCTCGCGGCGGCCGGGTGGACGGCCCTGCTCGGCATCCCGGGAGCGCTGATCCTGCACTTCTGGTGGCGCCACACCGGCCGGTCGGCGCGGCACGCGAAGGCCCCGGCGACACCGGGGCGACGCCGCCGACCCGACCGGACCCGCCCCCGCCGCGGCGGGAAAGCCCGCCTGCGGCCCGTACGCCGCCAACGCCAGGCCCCGCGCACGCGGCCCGCCCGCGAGAGCGGCCCGGCATCCCGCACGGAGCCGGCTCCGCCCCGTCACCGTCAGCCTCCCGCGGCGGCCCGCCCCACGCGGCGGCGTCGGTCCGCCCCGGCGGCCGGGCCCGCCCGCCACCGTCAGCCGCGCACCCGTACCGTTCCGTGGCGCCGTTCGCCGGACCCGTCCGCCGGGCGGGACCCGTCCACCGGGCGGGACTCGTCCACCGGGCGGCGGGCCGGACGGTCCCGGGGGCTGTTCCGGACGAGGACGAGGTCCCGCCGGGCCACCGCCCCGCCGGACGCGGACGTGGCCCCGGACGCGTACGAGGCCGCACCGCCCGACGCCCACCCAACGGCATGAAGCCCCGTCAGGCCCGTCAGCGCCTCAGACATGTCAGGCCCGTCAGGGCGGTCAGCCCCGTGCGTATCTCAGGTCTCGTTCCCCGTCCCGCTACCGCTGGATGCTCAGGAGCGGACGGAGTTGCTCGGGCAGCAGGTTCTCGCAGGACTTGGCCGCGGAGCGGGTCAAGGCGTCGTCCACACACGTGAAGTAGTCGCGGTAGACGAACTGGAGGGTGAACGTCGCCGCCACCATGACGAGGGCGAGCGAGGCCACGACGAGCCCGGCGACCGCCGCCGTCGTCTGGGGTTTGGCCGATGTCGCCCCGGCCGCCCCGGGCCCGGCCGCCCCGGAACCCGTCGCGCCGGAGGCGTCCGCACGGGGAGGCGCGCCGCCCGACACCGCCGCCACACTGGCCCGGCCTGTTCGCGTCCCGGCCTTCGTTTCCGCGCCGGGCTTGGCGCGCAGCGAACTGATGCCCCAGTAGAAAGCCAGCGCACCCAGGAGCAGAGCTACCTCCGGGAGGCTGAACAGGATGAAGAAGAAAGCCCACATGCCGGACAGCAGCGCGTAGCGCGCCCGCCGCTGGGCCGGGTCGGTGGGGTCCCAGCGCAGCCCGCCGGGGCCGCCCGGCCGCCCCGGGCCGGACTGGTTGCCCCGCCCGCCGGGACCGGTGCCGAAGCCGCCGCTCTCGCGGCCCGGCTGCCGGCTGCTCCACTGGCTGCCCCAGGACGGCGGTTGGCCCTCGCCGGAGGACTGCCGGTCCCCGTCCTGCCCGCCTTCCTGGGAGTGCTTGCCGCCGTGGCCCTGGGAGGAGGCGTGACGGGGGCGCCACGGCCGGTCGGGCGTGCCGGCGGGCGGCGCCGCGAAGGGGTTCTCCTGCTCCCCCTGCCGGCCTTTCTCCGTCCCCGAGGCCCCATCCGAGCCGGAGCCGGACCCGGAGCCAGAACCCGACCCGGAGTCGGGCCGGGACCCGGAGTCGGGCCGGGACCCGGCACCCGAACCACCCGAAGCACCCGAATCGGAGCCCCCGGAGCCCTCGGACCCCTCCGGCGCCCCGGCGCCCCCCGCCCCCGATGAAGCGGCGGACGACCAGCGCTCTCGCGGCAGCAGTACCGCCCCCGGAGCGGTCGCGGGGAGCGGGAGGAGGAGGGCAGCGCGGCGGCGTCGGTCCGGCATGTGGAGTCTGTCTTCCCCTTGTCTCGTCCGTCCCCCGGCGATCGGGCCGGTCGGACGGATTCCACGAACAACGTGCGTGCTCACGCCCGACGCTACCTCCCGCGACCGCCCCCGTCCCGTGGGGGCCGCTCGGTGTGCCGGTATCGTTGCTGACGGTCGGCGCCTTCGTAGGGTTCCCCGGTTTTCCGTGGTCCACGGCTTTGGGTGAACGTACAAAGCGACAGGAAATGGGGACGGGGCGAAGCCGGGCACCCCGCGAGACGCCCGTCCACCCGCGACGCAACACCCACCCGAGGTCCGAAACCGAGCCCCCCGGCCACCGACGGTGCCCACCGCCCGCCCTCACCACGCGAGAAAGAACCCCACCGTGAGCCCCACCGTGGCGTCCTCCGCCTCCGACTCCGACCCCGGCCGCGATCACGGCCCTGGCCCCGGCCACGCTTCCGGCCCCGACCACGGTTCCGGTTCGGTCTCGCCCGCCCGGCTCGTCGTGCTCGTCTCCGGTTCCGGGACGAACCTGCAGGCGCTCCTCGACGCCATCGCCGACCAAGGCCCCCGGGCGTACGGCGCCGAGATCGTGGCCGTGGGCGCCGACCGCGACGGCATCGCGGGGCTGGAGCGCGCCGAGCGCGCCGGGCTGCCGACGTTCGTGTGCCGGGTCAAGGACTACGAGGACCGCGCGTCCTGGGACCGCGCGCTGGCCGCCGCGACCGGCGCGTACGCACCGGACCTGGTGGTCTCGGCGGGGTTCATGAAGATCGTGGGCAAGGAGTTCCTGGCCCGGTTCGGCGGCCGGTTCGTCAACACCCATCCGGCCCTGCTGCCCAGCTTTCCCGGGGCCCACGGCGTACGCGACGCGCTCGCGTACGGCGCGAAGGTCACCGGGTGCACCGTCCACTTCGTCGACGACGGCGTCGACACCGGCCCGATCATCGCGCAGGGCGTGGTCGAGGTCCGGGACGAGGACGACGAATCCGCGCTGCATGAGCGCATCAAAGAAGTCGAGCGAACGCTGCTCGTCGATGTCGTGGGGCGTCTGGCCCGTCACGGCTATCGCATTGAGGGACGAAAGGTAGTGCAGCCCCGATGAGTGAGATTGGCGCCTCCGCGACCACGGAGACCACGCACGCGCCCGGCGCGGACGGCACGCGGCGGGCCATCCGCCGCGCGCTGGTCAGCGTCTACGACAAGACCGGGCTGGAGGAGCTGGCCCAGGGGCTGCACGCGGCGGGCGTCCAGCTCGTCTCCACCGGCTCGACGGCGGCCCGGATCGCGGCGGCCGGGGTGCCGGTCACCAAGGTCGAGGAGCTGACGGGCTTCCCGGAGTGCCTGGACGGCAGGGTCAAGACCCTGCACCCGAAGGTGCACGCGGGCATCCTCGCCGACCTGCGGCTGGAGGACCACCGGCAGCAGCTCGCCGAGCTGGACGTGGAGCCCTTCGACCTGGTGGTCGTCAACCTCTACCCGTTCCGGGAGACCGTCGCCTCCGGCGCCTCCCCGGACGAGTGCGTGGAGCAGATCGACATCGGCGGCCCCTCGATGGTGCGCGCCGCGGCCAAGAACCACCCCTCGGTGGCGGTCGTCGTCAACCCGTCCCGGTACGCGGACGTGACCCAGGCGGTCGCGGACGGCGGCTTCGACCTGGCCGCCCGCAAGCGGCTGGCGGCGGAGGCGTTCGCGCACACCGCCGCGTACGACGCGGCCGTCGCCTCCTGGTTCGCCGCGGACTACGCCGGTGACGGCGAGGCGTTCCCGGACTTCCTGGGCGCCACGTACACGCGCAAGAACGTGCTGCGCTACGGCGAGAACCCGCACCAGTCCGCCGCCCTCTACACCGAGGGCCGCGGCGGCCTGGCCGAGGCGGAGCAGCTGCACGGCAAGGAGATGTCCTACAACAACTACACGGACACCGAGGCCGCGCGCCGGGCCGCGTACGACCACGCCGAGCCGTGCGTGGCGATCATCAAGCACGCCAACCCGTGCGGCATCGCGGTCGGTTCGGACGTGGCCGAGGCGCACCGCAAGGCGCACGCGTGTGACCCGCTGTCCGCCTTCGGCGGCGTCATCGCCGTCAACCGGCCGGTGTCGGTGGCGATGGCCGAGCAGGTCGCGGAGGTCTTCACCGAGGTGATCGTCGCGCCGGACTACGAGGACGGCGCGGTGGAGGTCCTCTCCCGCAAGAAGAACATCCGCGTGCTGCGCTGCCCGGAGGCGCCGCAGGCGCTGGCCGAGTTCCGGCCGATCGACGGCGGCGGGCTGGCCCAGGTCAAGGACGTGCTCCAGGCCGAGGGCGACAACCCCGAGACGTGGACGCTGGCCACCGGCGCACCGCTGTCCGCCGACGAGCTGGCCGAGCTGGCTTTCGCCTGGCGGGCCTGCCGCGCGGTGAAGTCCAACGCGATCCTGCTCGCCAAGGACGGGGCCACGGTCGGCGTCGGCATGGGCCAGGTCAACCGCGTGGACTCGGCGAGGCTGGCGGTCCAGCGCGCGGGCGAGGAGCGGGCGCGCGGCTCGTACGCCGCCTCGGACGCGTTCTTCCCGTTCCCGGACGGGCTGGAGGTGCTGCTGGAGGCCGGCGTCAAGGCCGTCGCGCAGCCGGGCGGTTCGGTCCGTGACGAGCAGGTCATCGAGGCGGCGAAGGCCGCAGGCGTGACGCTGTACCTGACCGGGACGCGGCACTTCTTCCACTGATCCCCAGGAGCGGGCGCCGCGTGCCCTGATACGCGGCGCCCGTACACGCGGCGGCCCCCTTCCCGACCGGACGCGGGAAGGGGGCCGCCGCATGGGGCCGCTGGTGGCTCAGTAGCGCGGGCGGTTGAACCACGCCGCGCCGTCGGCCTTGGCCACGAACACGATGATCAGAATGCCGAAGATCAGGTGGATGAAACCGACCGTGATCATGAACAGGCTGATGGCGATCGTCAGGGCGCCAAAAATGATCGCCGCTATCCGCACGCCGTTGCCGCCCTTGGCGAACTGCAGGGCCAGCACCATCGCCGCGGCGGCGTAGAGCACGATGAAGATGATGAAGCCGATCAGCACGCCCTTGCCGACCCGCAGCATCTCCAGTGCGTCGGAGGTGGAGTAGAAGTCGGTGGCGGACGCCTTGCTCACCAGGTTCAGCGCGACCACGCAGCCGATGAGGCCGATCAGGCCGAGGCCGGTCAGCACGAACAGGAACACGCGGGCGGCCTTCACCCCGCCCGGCATCGCCATCGGGAACGGCATTCCGCCGCCGGGCATCCCGCCGCCCGGCATTCCGCCTCCGGGCATGCCGCCCGGGTAGGGCGCGTAGGGCTGGCCGGGCTGCTGCTGCGGATAGCCGTAACCCGGCTGCGGCGGACCCGAGGGCGGTCCGTAGGGGTTGTTCTGGTTGGGATAGCTCACGAGCGGTTCCTTTAGAGCTTGTGGGTTATCAGCGATTCCGGGGACGACCCCGTGCGGGGCTTCGTCATGATCATGGGTTTGTACGGCCGCTGTCCATCCCATATGGACGGCGGCCCGGTGCCATATAGACAGCGGTCCGCCCCATAGGGATGCCGACTCGTCCCCCTATGGACGTCGGCCGATATCCGAGGACAACGCTGTTTTCGTCATGCTGCTTTGCGGCAGGGTGCGGAGCTTTGCGGAAGGTGCGGTGCTTTGCGAGGGGACGGCGTTTTTGTCGCGGCGACCGCTTCGGTATGCCGTGCGCGCCGGTTCGCGCCCGGCCGCACGGTGTGTGCGGCCGGGCGACGTTTGCGAAGTGACGGGGCGTTGCCCACCGTTCGCCGGAATGGGACGCGCGGAACGGAACGTCCGGAGAAGCACGTCGGGAACGGAGCGTCCGGAGCGGAAACGTCCGGAACGGAGTGTTCAGTACGGTCGGAACGGAGTGTTCAGTACGGTCGGAACGGAGTGTTCAGTACGGTCGGAACGGAGTGTTGAGAACGTTCGGAGCGGGACGTTGGGAACGTTCGGAGCGGAACGGAAAGGCACCCGTGAAAGCGCGGCACGGGCCGCGCCCGGCTCACTTCGTGCGGACGACGACCGTGCCGAGGAACTTGTCGGCGAACGTCTGCGACTTCTCGTCCCACAGCGGCCACAGGTAGCCGATGTAGCAGGGCAAGCTGTCCACGATGTGGCAGATACGGCGCACGACGGCCATACCGAACCCGAGCGGCTGCCCGGTGGCCTCGCTGACGAGCTTGATGTTCAGAGCCTTCTTGCCCGGGGTCTGGCCGGTGGAGCCTTCCTTGGCGGCCATGAACAGGAACCCGATGAGGCCCACCAGACCGGCCAGCGACATCAGGATGAGGCCGCCCGTCGGGGGCCCCGAGGAAGCGACGGTGGTGGAGGCGCTGCTGTAGGCATCGCTGATGCACTGCGGGTCCCCGGCGCAGTGGGAGGTGTCGGGGAGGACGTTCTTGACGGTCTGGGAGACGACCATCACCCAGCCCACGACGAACAGGATTCCCGGCAGCAGCCCCATGATCAGGCCGTCGATGAGCGTGGCCCCGAGCCGGGCGCCCCAGCTCGCGTACCCCAGCGACATGCCCATGCCCGGCATGCCACCGCCCTGCGCGCCGTAGGGCGGCGCGGGGGGCTGCTGCGCGTACCCGCCGGCGTAGGGCTGGGCGGGCTGCTGCTGCGGGTAGCCGTACTGCGGGTCGGCCGGTGCCTGCTGGGGGTAGCCGTAGGGCTGGGCGGCGGGCGCCTGCTGCGGGTAGCCGTAACCCGGCTGGGCCTGCGGCTGCTGCTGGCCGTACGGTCCCGGGGCGGGCTGGCCGTACGGGCCGGGCGGCGGGGCCTGCGGCGGTTGTCCGTAAGGATTGTTCGGATCGCCGAAACTCATGGGCGGGGGTTCCTCCGTTGTGTCAGTCAGTGGGGGACGACGCGGCGTACTCGGAGGAAGAAAACGTTCAGATGCCCGCCCCCGATGATGCCCGCGGCACTGGGCGGCAATCTTTCTAGTCGCGCAATATTATTGTCCAGTCAAGATCGGGATGTGTTGTGCAAGTGCAATGATCCATTCCGGCGCGCATTCCGCCGCGGGCCCCTCCGGACGCAGGGCCCGTAAGGCGCATTCACCGCGCGGTAAGCCCGTTCGGCACCCGCCGCGATTGGCCTGCCGGCGGGGTTCCATACGTGGCGTACTCCGCCGAATACACGCCCCCGTGGTGCGCGGTCTTCGCCGGTCCTCGGACGGGAGGGGCCCACTCCCCGTGCCGTGCGCGGGAAGCGCGGATTGCGGGCTTCTTCTCCAGGCGGTCTCCAGGGGGTTCCCCGGCCGGTTCTTCAGCGCGTTCCCCGGCCCGTTCTCCATCGGGTTCCCCGGCCCCTTCTCCGGTCGGTGCGCCTGCCGGGAGCGGGTGCCCGGCCCGGTTCCCCGCGCGCCCTGATTGGAACGCGGGTGCCCCCATCCGGGAGGATGGGGGTATGAGCGCCCAGATTCTCGATGGCAAGGCCACCGCAGCCGCGATCAAGTCCGAACTCGTCACCCGCGTCGAGGCCCTGAAGGCCAAGGGCGTCCAGCCCGGCCTGGGCACCCTCCTGGTCGGCGACGACCCGGGCAGCCGCTGGTACGTCAACGGCAAGCACCGCGACTGCGCCCAGGTCGGCATCGCCTCCATCCAGCGGGAACTGCCCGCCACCGCCACCCAGGAGGACATCGAGGCCGTCGTACGGGAGCTGAACGAGAACCCGGACTGCACCGGCTACATCGTCCAACTGCCGCTTCCCAAGGGCATCGACACCAACCGCGTGCTGGAGCTGATGGACCCGGCCAAGGACGCGGACGGCCTGCACCCGACGAACCTGGGCCGCCTGGTGCTCAACGAGCCCGGCCCGCTGCCCTGCACCCCCTACGGCATCGTCCAGTTGCTGCGCCGCCACAACGTGGAGATCAAGGGCGCGCACGTGGTCGTCGTCGGGCGCGGCATCACGGTGGGGCGCCCGCTGCCGCTGCTGCTGACCCGCCGGTCCGAGAACGCCACCGTCACGCAGTGCCACACCGGCACCCGCGACCTGTCCGCCGAGCTGAAGCGGGCCGACATCATCGTGGCCGCGGCCGGCGTGCCGCACATCGTCAAGCCGGAGGACGTCAAGCCGGGCGCGGCCGTGCTGGACGTCGGCGTGAGCCGGGACGAGAACGGCAAGATCGTCGGGGACGTGCACCCGGGCGTCGCCGAGGTCGCCGGCTGGATCTCGCCGAACCCCGGCGGCGTGGGCCCGATGACCCGTGCCCAGCTGCTGGTCAACGTCGTCGAGGCGGCCGAGCGCGCCGCGGGCTGACCCGGCCGCGACCCGTAACGGACCTGGACAGGGGAAGGGACTGGCAACCATGGGGGCCGGAGCGCCCGCGGACGGGACGTCCGAGCCGCGGCGGACATCGCGCCGCTTTCCGCTGATCACGAAGGACACCGCCCGTCCGGAGGGCGGCGGCCGGGCCGCCCCCGGGGACGCGCCCGCACCGGCCCGGCAGTGGCCGCTGCTGGCGGTCATGGGCGGCGTCGCGCTGGGGCTGCTGGTCGTGGCCTTCGACGCGTTCCGCGTCGGCACGCTGCTGATCGGGCTGTCGCTGCTGGGCGGCGCGGTGCTGCGGCGGATACTGCCGACGGTGGGGATGCTGGCCGTCCGGTCCCGCTTCACCGACATGGCGACGTACGGGGGCCTCGGGCTGGCCATCATCCTGCTCTCCCTGATGGCCCAGCCCGCGCCGTGGCTGGAGATCCCGTTCCTGGACGACATCCTGCACTTCACGGTGCGGTGAGGCGAGGTGGAGCGGGGCGTGGGGCGCCAAGACGCGGGCGTGAGATGCGGGCCGCCGAACGCGGGGTGCGAGACGTAGTTCGCCGGGCGCGGGGCGTGTAGCGCGGGTGTGTGTGGAGGCCGGGGCCGATCGGGGGCCCCGGCCTCCGTGTGTTCGGTGGGGGGATCGGCCGGTGGTCCCGGCCTCCGTGCGTTTGAGGCGGGGGATCGGCCGGTGGCTCTGGGGGCTTCACCCGTCTGTCGGACGCGTTCCCCCATCCGCACGTCAGGACTCCCAAAGAATCCCGACGTCGAGTATCTTGACGCCAAGATAAATCGACGAGTCGCTGACCTCGCCGATCAGCTGCTGTGCGAGAGGGACGTTCCGCCTGATGGCCAAGATCAAGGTAGCCAACCCCGTCGTCGAGCTCGACGGCGATGAGATGACCCGCATCATCTGGCAGTTCATCAAGGACCGGCTGATCCTGCCGTACCTCGATGTCGAGCTGAAGTACTACGACCTGGGCATCGAGAACCGGGACGCCACCAACGACCAGGTGACCGTGGACGCCGCCCATGCCATCAAGGAGCACGGGGTGGGCGTCAAGTGCGCCACCATCACGCCGGACGAGGGCCGGGTCGAGGAGTTCAACCTCAAGGCGATGTACCGCTCGCCGAACGGCACCATCCGCAACATCCTCGGCGGCGTGATCTTCCGCGAGCCGATCATCCTGAACAACGTCCCGCGGCTCGTCCCCGGCTGGACCAAGCCGATCGTCGTCGGCCGCCACGCCTTCGGCGACCAGTACCGCGCCACCGACCTGAAGGTCCCCGGCGAGGGCACGCTGACCATGACCTTCACGCCGAAGGACGGCTCCGAGCCGATCGAGCTGGAGGTCTACGAGTTCCCCGGCGCGGGTGTCGCGCTGTCGATGTACAACTTGGACGAGGCCATCCGCGACTTCGCGCGTGCCTCGTTCCGCTACGGGCTGGCCCGGGAGTACCCGGTCTACATGTCGACGAAGAACACGATCCTGAAGAAGTACGACGGGCGCTTCAAGGACATCTTCCAGGAGGTCTTCGACGCCGAGTTCAAGGCCGACTTCGACGCCAAGGGCCTGACCTACGAGCACCGCCTGATCGACGACATGGTCGCCTCGGCGCTCAAGTGGGAGGGCGGCTACGTCTGGGCCTGCAAGAACTACGACGGCGACGTCCAGTCCGACATCGTCGCCCAGGGGTTCGGCTCGCTCGGCCTGATGACCTCCGTCCTGATGTCCCCCGACGGCCGGACCGTCGAGGCCGAGGCCGCGCACGGCACGGTCACCCGCCACTACCGGCAGCACCAGGCGGGCAAGGCGACCTCCACCAACCCGATCGCCTCGATCTTCGCCTGGACCCGGGGCTTGGCTCACCGGGGCAAGCTGGACGGCACGCCGGAGGTCACGGCGTTCGCCCAGACCCTGGAACAGGTCTGCGTCGAGACCGTCGAGGGCGGCCAGATGACCAAGGACCTGGCGCTGCTCATCTCCAAGGACCAGCCGTGGCTGACCACCGAGCAGTTCCTCGACGCGCTCGACGAGAACCTCAAGAAGA
This sequence comes from Streptomyces sp. NPDC003077, assembly GCF_040611095.1. Lineage (NCBI taxonomy): Bacteria > Bacillati > Actinomycetota > Actinomycetes > Kitasatosporales > Streptomycetaceae > Streptomyces > Streptomyces sp. NPDC003077. The sequence goes on from NZ_JBEXNM010000004.1 coordinate 155,545, forward strand.
AGATGGCCGGTTGAGGGCGGGCGGTGGGCTGGGGCCGTCCGGCCGCCTGAGGACCGTTCCGGGGCTTGCGTTCGTCCGGTTGCCTGGGGTCCGTTCGGCTGCCTGAGTCCGTCCGGTCGCGTGGAATCGTTCGGCTGTCTGAGTCCGTCCGGCCGCCCGTCCGAGAACGTCCGGCTGTCTGAGCTCGTCCGACTGCCTGAGATCGTCCACTCGCGCGGGAACGTCCGGGCCGGTGACGCGGTGGTGGTAGCGCGCATGCGGCATCGGCGTGCGGCTCGTGCCTGACGGTGCCGGCCCCGCGCGTCGGCGGCGGCCCGTCCTCTCCCCCCAGGTGGAGGACGGGCCGCTGTCCGTGCCGCCGTCCGCCGACGGGTCCGGCGGACGGCGGGCTCCTGGGCGGGGCCGGAGGGCGCCGCGACGGGCTTCCCGTGGCGGCGGGTGTTCCCTTCGGCCCCTCGCGCACGTCACTTGCAGGACGGGCTGTTGCGGATGTCGATCGCGTAGAGCCGCCAGCCCGGGGTGACGTGGTAGCGCGAGTTCGGCCGGGCGCAGCTCCAGCGGCGCGCGCCACTGCTGTGGATGCCGTAGACGCGGGCCCCGTCGTCGTTCCGGCTGTTGTAGACGCTGGTGGCCTGCTGGGACTGACGGCCGAGCCGCTGGTAGCCCATGTCCTTGTACGCGCCGACCCGTCGGCCGCCCTTGTAGAAGCAGACGTACGGCCAGGGGCAGGACGCCCTGTCGGCCCGCGCGCTCTGCTGGGCCTCGACGACCGGTCGCTGGGCCTTCTGCGACGCGGCGGCGCTGGGCAGCGCACTCGCCGTGATGAGCCCGCTGCCGAGGACGAGTGCCGAGGTGCTGAGGGCTATGTACTTCCGTGCGTTCATGAGAGTTCCGTTCCTCCCCTGAGTGGTTTTCCCCGAGTGATTTCCGCTGAGTGATTTCTTCGTTCGATTCGGGCGTGCGATTTCCGGGCGACCGGCGCGCCGTTTGCCGCTGTCGGCCGTTTGTGCGATGGAGGTGCGGTGCCGGATGGTCGTGTGCTGCTGACCGCCCGGGGTGCCGGGGCATAGGGGCGGCGCGGGGTGGACCGCGCCGCCCGGTGAACACCACCGACTTTGCCGCCCGCCGCGTCGCATGCGCCAGGGTCGGCGGGAGAACTGGGATCTTGTGGGATGTCCCAGCCTCCGACCTGCGAAGACATTCCCGCCGAGGACGCCTTCATGGGACGTGCGCGGATCATCGCGATTGGCCCGATCCAGTGCGGTAAATGTGAGGGCGGGAACCATGCGCACCGTCTCCGTCATCATCGGCAGAAGAAAGGGGCGCGACGCCCCGGAATTGCAAACGCGTGTGGGGTGGAACATGCCGCGTTGGAAGGAATTACCCGCGCCGCTCGATCACCGAGCGCGCCAACTTGTCGTACAAATGCGGCGCTTGAAAGATCACAGCGGATTGAGCCTGATCGCGTTGGCCGCGAAGACGGCGTACAGCAAATCCTCTTGGGAGCGGTATCTCAACGGAAGGAAACTGCCCCCCAAAGAAGCCGTGGAAGCCTTGGCGCGCGCCTGCGGCGCCGACCCGGTGCGGTTGCTGGCCCTGCACGAAGTGGCGGCGGCGGCCTGGCCGGCCGGCACGGGGCCGGGGGCCGAAGAACCGCCCGGTGCTCGTCCCGGCGGTGACGACCCGCAGACCAAAACGGTGGGATCGGGCGGCGGTGAGGGGGCGGACCCCGGAGGGCTCCTTGCCGACGGTCACGCCGCGGCGGACCGGGGGACAGGGGCGGGGGACGACCCGGGAGGCGCTGCGGAGGAAGGCGGCCGGGAAGCGGGAGCGTCCACAGGTCGGGTCTCCGAACCGGTCGCGGTTCGGGCCCCGGGGCCGTACAGGGGCGGAGCGGACGACGGGAAAGGGCGGGACCGGGCGCGCCGGCGGGGGGCGCGCGTCGGGACGCTGGCCGTCGGTGTGGCCGCGGCGCTGCTGGGCGGGGTCATGGGCGGCGTCCTGGTGGCCCGGCCCTGGCAGGCCGAGGGCGGTGGTGGCGACGGTCAGGCCGCCGTGCGGACCGGGGCGTTCGTCCACGAGCCGGGGCAGGCGTTCCGGTGTCACGTGCGGCGTACGCGCGGGGTGTTGTCCGCCGGACGCAGTGATACGACGCAGGCCCTTCTGGGTAATGGGGCGATGGGCTGGCCGGTCGTGGAGGCGCAGTGCCTGCTGCTGTACCACGGCCATGATCCCGGGATCGTGGACGGCATCGTCGGCGAGAACACCATGCGGGCCGTCAAGCGTTTCCAGACCGCGGTCGAACTGCCCGCCGACGGCATCGTGGGACCGGACACGTGGGGGGAGCTGCGCCGATGAACGAGGTCGAGCCGTCCCGGTCCGTGGAGAACGTACGGCTGTCGGCAGGGTTGCGGCGGCTCCGTCAGAGCACGGGGCTGAGCCTGGCCGCGCTCGCCGACAAGACCGTCTACAGCAAGTCGTCCTGGGAGCGGTACCTCAACGGGAAGAAACTGCCGCCCCGGGGCGCGGTCGAAGCGCTGTGCCGACTGGCCGGGGAACATCCCGGGCGGCTGCTGGCCCTCTGGGAACTGGCCGAACCGGCTTGGGCCGGGCGTGCGCGATCGGCGGCACCTGGTGCGCCGTCCAGGGGGACCGGCGCGGTGCCGCCCGGCTTGCGGGGAGGAGCGTCTGCGCCTCTTGCCGCCTCCTCGTCCGCCGCGCCCGCCTCGTCGACCACACCCACGGAGTCGGTCGCATCGGGTGAGGGTTCTCCCACGCCCGCGCGCCCGGATGGATGCTCCGTTCCCGGCCCCCGGCAGGACACGAAGGGGCCCGGGAACGCGTACGACCGGAGGCACGCCGACGATCGCGCGACGGTGGACGAGCCTCGAACGGCAACCAGCCCCGAGCCGGCGGCATCGGGCCGGGACATGGCACCGGACCGGCGCTTCGAGCGGCACCAGAAGACGTACGACGGAGACGACGCCCCCGAACCGGCGCCCACCAAGGAACGCGCCCCTGCCCGCGGCACGGCACGCGCCCGGGACGGACGCGACGGCGACCGCGGTGAGGCGCCCGGCCTCACCTGGCGCCGGGCCGTGCCGGTGCTGATGAGGGCGGTCGGCGGCAGGGCGGGTCTCGCGCTGGCCGTGTTCTCCGCCGTGGTGGCGGCGGTCGTGGCGACGCTGATGGCGTCGGCGCCGTGGGGCGGCGCGTGGTGGAACCAGGAGGGGAGCGGGGCGCGTTCGGGCGCCGGGACGCAGGCGGGCGGCGACACCGTGCCGTCGTTCGCGGTGCTCACGGGTTGCCAGGGCAAGGCGTGCGACGGCAAGAACCCGATGTCGATGTCCTGCGGCAGGGAAGGCGCGGTGTCCACCGTTCTGGAGCGCACCACCGCGGGGAACCGGCAGGTCCAACTCCGCTACAGCACGGCGTGCGGGGCGGCCTGGGGACGGATGCGCAGCGGCCGGATCGGCGACCGCATGGAGGTCGCCGTGCGGGGTGGCCCGCCGAAGGGTGCGGAGGTCCTCGACAGGTTCGACGCCGAGGGGTATTTCGTCACGCCGATGGCCGCGGTCGGCAGGCCGTCAGGCATCCGGCTGTGTCTGGATCCGGTGGGTCGCGCACCTAGCGAGTGCTTCCTCACGCGGTGAGAATCCGACGAAGCCCCGCCTGGTCCTTGAGTCCTGGTGGTCGTCGCGACACCCCTGCTCAAGGGGGGCGATGCACTCCCAACTTCCCAAGGACAGAGGGGGCGGGGGCGCGTTCGCGGGAGAGGGAGGGGCGCGCGTGTGGGGCGCGCGATACCGGAACGCTCCCGTGCGCCCGGCAGAGGGGAACTGGCATCCTGACAGCGGACATCCCTGTGGGGCGGAGGGGCGCAACGCCTGGCGGCGGGCCCCTGGACAAGCAGCGGCAAGATCACTGATCGGCGCAGGCCACGCGTACAGGGCAAGAGGGGGAGGCTATGCCTCGTTGGAGGGCGCTACCGGAAGAACTCGATCCGCAGGTACGGGAGTTCACCACCCAGCTGCGCAGGCTCGTGGAACGCAGCGGGTTCAGTGTGGCCACCGTCGCGGACCGCACCGGCTACAGCAAGACATCGTGGGAGCGGTACCTCAATGGCCGGTTACTGCCGCCGCAGCGCGCGGTGGTCGCACTGTCGGAGGTGACCGGCGCCAATACGGGCCACCTGACGACGATGTGGGAGCTGGCCGAGCGGGCCTGGAGCCGGTCGGAGATGCGGCACGACGTGACCATGGAGGCCATACGGGTGGCGCAGGCGCGCGCCGCTCTGGGGGAGTTCGGGCCCGCACCGGGTGATCCAAAGGGCAAGGGGAAGGGGAAGTGGTCCAAAGGGCGAGCGAAGGAGGGCCGTTCATCCGAGCCCCCTGACCCGTCCGCGGGATCCTCAACGCCCTCCTTCCAGGCCGGGACGGCTTCTCCTGCTTCTTCGGCCGGGGCGGCGCCGCCCGGCGCGGGCTCGTTACCGGCCGCGGACGCCGGGACTTCCGGGTCGCCCGGGCCGTCCGCCCCGTCCGCGCCGTCCGCGTCGGCTCCGCGCCCGGCGTCGCCTTCTTCGTCACCCTCTGGCGCCTCGCCTTCCTCGCCTTCCTCTCCTTCCTCTCCGTCGGCGTCCTCGGCACCGCCTCCGGTGCCCTCACCCCCGCCGGTGGGCCGTTCGACGGCGGGTGGGGCGGGAGCCGCGCGGCCCGCGTCGTGGCCCGCGGTCTCGGTTCCTTCGGGCATGGCGTCCGGTGATGGCGGGCGGTCGCCCGGAGGGCCGCCGGGAGCCCCGTCCGGAGGGGGCGCCGGGGCCTCATGGGGCGCGGCGGCGGAGCAACCAGGCGAGGTGGAACGGCAGCGAAGGCGGTACCGCCTCACGATGTTCCTCGCCGGAATCGTGGGGGCGCTGCTCGTCATCGCCGCCGGCGTTCTGCTGCTGGACCTGCGCGGGGACGACGAGGGCCGGAAGGCGGCGCCCGCGCCGTCGCCCTCCCAGAGCAAGCGGGCCGATCTGCCGGCCGGGGTGAAGTGCGAGGGCACCGGTTGCGCGGGCAAAGACCCGGAGGAGATGGGGTGCGGCGGCCGGCACGCCACCAGCCCGTCCCGGGGGCTGGCGGGCGGCACGCTCGTGGAAGTCCGGTACAGCAAGGTTTGCCGCACGGCCTGGGCCCGGATCACCGGCGGTTCACTCGGCGACGCCGCCACCATCACCTCCGCGGGCCGCAGCGAGACGGCCACGTCGGGGCGGGACGGCGACGCGTACACGGCCATGGTGCCGGTGACCGGCGACCCGAAGAAGGTCAAGGCCTGCGGTACGACCGCCGCGGGCGTGAAGGGGTGTACGAAGCCGGCGGCCGGGTAGGGGCGGGCGGTCGGAGTCGCGGGCGCGCGGGCCAGGCGCTGACGGCCTGCCGCTGTGCAGGCGTGGCGTCGCGCAGGCGTGCCGCTGTGCAGGCGTGGCGCTGGGCGGTGCGCTGTCCGGGGGCGGGGCGTCCGTGCCTGGTCTGTCTTGTCCAGTCAGGCACGGAAGGGGAGGGGCGAGGGACCGGGGCACGCCCCACCGGAAGGCCCGTCAGGACACACGCACCGCGAGAGGCGAGCCGGCCTCCGGTGAGCCTTGCCACACCGGCCCGGGGCCTCGGCCCGGCGGCCGTCCGATAGCCTGGCCGCCGAATCTCTTGATACCAAGAGATCTCGGTAAATGGGCAGGGCCACCTTTCGCCGGCAATGGGGTAAGAGGGGCTTGCCCCCGGAAAACAGCGCGCAGGAGATCGCCATGACCCGCACTCCCGTCAATGTCACCGTCACCGGCGCCGCCGGCCAGATCGGTTACGCCCTCCTCTTCCGCATCGCCTCCGGTCACCTCCTCGGCGCGGACGTGCCGGTCAAGCTGCGCCTCCTGGAGATCCCCCAGGGCCTGAAGGCCGCCGAGGGCACCGCCATGGAACTCGACGACTGCGCCTTCCCGCTGCTGCGCGGCATCGACATCACCGACGACCCGAACGTGGCCTTCGACGGCGCCAACGTCGCGCTGCTCGTCGGCGCCCGCCCCCGTACGAAGGGCATGGAGCGCGGTGACCTGCTGGAGGCCAACGGCGGCATCTTCAAGCCGCAGGGCCAGGCCATCAATGCGCACGCCGCGGACGACATCAAGGTGCTGGTGGTCGGCAACCCGGCCAACACCAACGCGCTCATCGCCCAGGCCGCCGCGCCGGACGTGCCGCGCGACCGCTTCACCGCGATGACCCGCCTGGACCACAACCGCGCCATCTCCCAGCTCGCGCAGAAGACCGGCGCCCAGGTTTCGGACATCCGCCGCCTGACCATCTGGGGCAACCACTCCGCCACCCAGTACCCGGACATCTTCCACGCCGAGGTCGCCGGCAAGAACGCCGCCGAGGTCGTCAACGACCAGGCCTGGCTGGCCGACACCTTCATCCCCACCGTGGCCAAGCGCGGTGCCGCGATCATCGAGGCCCGTGGCGCCTCCTCGGCGGCCTCCGCCGCCAACGCCGCCATCGACCACGTCCACACCTGGGTCAACGGCACCGCGGACGGCGACTGGACCTCCATGGGTATCCCGTCGGACGGTTCCTACGGCGTGCCCGAGGGCCTCATCTCGTCCTTCCCGGTCACCACCAAGGACGGCAAGTACGAGATCGTCCAGGGCCTGGAGATCAACGAGTTCTCGCGCGAGCGCATCGACGCGTCGGTGCGTGAGCTGGAGGAGGAGCGGGAGGCCGTCCGCGCCCTCGGCCTGATCTGACCGACCGGTGACCGGGGGCGGGCCTCCCGTCCGCGCTCCGGCTGGGGCCGCCGCCCTTCCTCACCAGGCACGCCGCCGTTTCTTCCCGGACGGCCGGCTCGCCTTCCGACCCGAGCCCGTACAGCACCGCGAGGTCTGTACGGGCTCGGGTCGTTCCGGTTGAGGCGCGGCGGTGCATATCCGCGTCACCCGCGTTGTCCACAGCCCTCGGCGCGGTGGTCCCGTCCGTGCCTACGCTGCGTTTCCCGCGACGCTTCAGTCGCGGACAGACCATGTGGGCAGGGGGGGACGAGTGGGGGCATACCAGCGGACGGCACCACGACAACCGGAGGGCGGCGGCCCGGACCGGGGCTCCGAGCGAGGCCCGGACCGAGGCTCCGACCGAACCGGTCGAACCGGTCGAACCAGCCGGACCGGCCGAACCGGCGGCGGTGCCGGTCGTCCAGGCCGACGACGACCCGCCCGGCGTCAGCCCCGGTGCACGATCAGCGCCCACGTCAGGCAGCCGAGCGCGGCGGTGTTGAGGAGCGTCCGCACGACGTTCCAGCGGACCCAGCGCTCCTCGAAGTCGGCCCGCACCTGCGCCAGTTCGGAGTCGGGTAGGCGGCCCGGGTCGCCGGCGGCGTCGAGCCGGTTGTTGAGCGGGATGTTGACCACGCGGGTGATCACCAGGACGGCCACGTACAGGACGAGCGAGGCGAGGATCCAGGGCAGCGCGGACCGCCCGTCGTCCCGCAGGTGCAGCGCCGCGGCGACCGCCGTGAACACGGGCGTACCGGCGAAGACGAGGGCGAACCATCCATTGAGGATCGCCCTGTTGATGTGGCGCGTCGCCGTGACGAAGGTGCGGTCGTCGGCCCGGCGGAGCCCGGGCATGACGGCGCGCGAGAAGGCGAAGAAGAGGCCCGCGGCGAGCCCTGTCGTGATGGTGGCCACGACCAGCGCGGCGGTGCTGAACGACTCGTACATCTTTGGTGTTTCCTCCCCTTGCCCATGGTGGCCCGGCGGCACGCCGAAGCCCTCCCCTGCCATGGTCCGTGCGGTCGGTCGTCCGGTTCCCCGGCCGGTGGTGCCTCCTGTCGTCCGTCGAACGGAGACGGAAGGCGCTCCGGCCCCCTGTCGGAGCGGAAACCACGGCGCGGGACCGCTGCGAGATCCTACGAACGCCCCTCCTGCCCTGTCGTCGCCTACCGGCTGTGCGGCCCTGGAGCAGATGAGTCGATCAGGCCTGGGGCGGATGAGACGAGCGGCCCTGGGATCGACGAGTTGTCCGGTCCCGGGGCGGATGAGACGAGCGAGCCTCTCGCAGCTGAGACGCGCGGTGCTCGGCCGGATGAGCCGCGAGGATATCGGGCGGTCGGGACGCGCGGACATCGGCCGCAGGGACGATTTCCCCTGGCTGGGGAAACGCTGGAGTAAGCCCCCTCGCCTTCACGGACGCCACCCGGAACCGGATCGCCGTCAGCACGGGCAAGGCCCCGGCCGTCGTCCACCGAGCCCGGGGCCCCGGTCGCCACCCGTTCGGAGCAAGCGGGGGAGGGGCGCGAAGACCCGAGATGGGGCGCCCCGTAGGCGTCGGATCGGGCGGGACGAGGAGCCGTCCCGGCATGCGGCGCCCGGCGCACCACCGCAGAATCGAAGTCCGTGTGGAGGGAACCCGCGAGCGACGGACGCCGACAGTCCGGAGAAACGGTGACCGGCCGGAGAAGCGGCGACCGGCCGGAGCGGAGACGACGCGGAGGCAGGTGACGCCGGGCAGCGGGCGACAACGACAGGGCAAGACGACCAGCGGCGAGACGACCAGCGGCGAGGCGACGGGGAGGGGCGACCGCAGACGGCAGTAGGCGAGCCAACCGACGGACGAGGCAGGTGGCACAGGGATGGACGACACCACCGCGCGCACGGGACCGGTACCGGCGGCGGGAGCGGAGACGGCGGAGGCGGGCGTGGGCCCCGCGCCGCCCACGGGGCCCATACCGCCGCCCGCGCCGGTCGAGGCCGCGATGCGGGCGCTGGTGACCACGAAGGCGCACCTCATGCGGGGCGCCGACCTGAGGGAGAGCCTGGGCGCGGGCGACGACCGGTGGCGCGCTTTCGCCGCCCACTGGGAGGAGCTGTCACCGGACCGGTACGCCGCCGAGCGCGGCACCCGTCGGCTCCGCCGGTACGGGCAGTTCTCGTTGGACGCCGTCACGGGCGAGATATCCCCGCTCTCGCACGTCGCCTTCGTCCAGCCGGAGAACACCAACTACCTGTACGAAGGCGTGGACCGGGAATTCGAGCCGCTGACCGACGCCTTCGTGCGCGACCCCCTTTTCCGGGCCGTGATGGCGCTGCTCGGCCGGATCGGTGCCGTCCTGGACAGCACCCCGACGTGGACCGCGAAGGTGCACCCCTTCCGCGTCGTCGCCTCGCCGGACGGCGAGGGGGATCCCACTCCCGAGGGGCGGCACCGGGACGGTGTGACGCTGGTCAGCTCGCTCCTGATCGACCGGCGGAACGTCGCCGGCGGCGAGAGCTCCGTCACCACGCCGGAAGGCCGGCGGTTGCTGGGCGCCACCCTCAGCGAACCCGGTGACCTCCTGCTGGGGGACGACCGTCTCACCCTGCACGAGGTCACGCCCGTTCGCCCGGTGGACCCGGCGCAACCCGCCTACCGGGACGTTCTGGTGACGACCCTGACGGTGAGCAGCTGAGGCGCGGCCCGGTTAGCGCGCCCACCCGCCGCGAGGGGAGCCCGGTTCCCCCGGCTCGCGCCCGCCGCCCACGCCCCGTGGCGATCACCAGCGGTGCCGAGCACACTGGGCGGGGCCATCGTTCGCGCGCACCGGAAGGGGCCACCTATGACGCACCGCCAGGAACAGAACGGCCAGGTCGGCGGTCCGTCGTCCAGCCCTGGTGACCCCGGCAACCCCATGCCCGAGGGCGACGAGGACAGCTCTTGCCACGATGAGGACGAGTAGCGCGCCACGACGGGGATGAGCGGCGTGCCACGGCGGGGATGAGCGGCGGACCACGGTGGGGGCGAGTGGCGCGGCCGGGTGACCGGGCAGGGGGCGAGGGGACAGGACGTCCCGGTAGGCCGGTGAAGGCGTGCTGTGGGAGGCCGGAGTCGGCGGGTGAAGGCATCGTGGCGATCGACGCGTGCGCCGCGCTGTGGGCCGGGGAACCGGCTGGCCTCGCCGGTGAAGGCGCAGGTCGTGGACGTGTGTCCGCCCCGCCTCCGGCGCGGGCGGGGCGCGGTCTAGGCTGATCCGACGCGCGGCCGGTCGGCCGGTCGATGGTGTTCGGCGGTGTGGGCGCGCGGACGTACCGATCAGGACGTACGGGCGCAGGCGCGCGAGATCCACCGCGGTCCGGCGGCGCGGCGCCCGCCAACGGGGACATACGGGGACTCGGGGGAAGACGAAGCATGGCGGAGAAGAGACGACGGCGGCTGCGGTCCGGTGCGGTGGTGCTGGGCGGGATGGGGGCGCTCGCGGCGGCGCTCACCGCGTGCGGCTCGGAGCCGGACAAGCGGTGCGTGGACCGCAACAGCTACAACGCGTTGAAGGGTTACCGGATCCTCGGTGACGCGGCGTGCGCGCCCGGCGCTCGGCAGACGCCGAGCGGTTCGGACGCGACCCGCACGCCGGGCGCCGTACCCCACACGCCGAGCAAGAAGGCTCTTCCGGGTAAAGCGGGCAAGAAGGGCCTCGCGGGCAAGAAGGATTTCCCGGCCGCCCTGCCGAGCTCGCGTCCGTCCGCCGGCTCGTCGGCCAGCCGGGACCCGCAGTGGTACTACGACCCCACGGTGGACGGCCAGTGGGCCGATTACGGGACGTTCAACAAAGAGGCGGCCGTGGAGCGGGACGGTTTCGGCTCCGGCTCCGGATCCAGCGGAGGGTGAGGGCGGCCCGATGGAGTCCACGCACATAGGCCGGACGGGGTCCACGCGCACAGGCCGGATGAAGTCCACGCGCAGAGGCCCGTTGGGGTCCACGCGCACAGGCCTGATGGGGTCCGCGCGCACAGGCGAGCGCCCGGGCAGCGCGGGAAGGGCGGTGACCCGATGAAGCGGTACCGGATCGATCCCCGTCCCGGCTGGCAGGAGACCGTGGAGGCGCAGGGGCTGATCTACCCCCTGACCCGCCACGCGGACGGTGTGCTGCGCCCGTACTGGGACGAGAGCGCGTACTACGAGTTCTCGCTGCCCGAGGTCGAGGCCCTGGAAGAGGTGGTGGAGGAACTGCACGGCATGTGCCTGGCCGCCGCCGCGCACATGGTCGAGCACGAGCGCTTCGCCGACCTGGGCATCACCGATCCCCGGCTGGCGGGACTGGTCGCCGAGTCCTGGCGGCGCCGGGACGAACTGCCCTCGGTCTACGGGCGGTTCGACCTGCGGTACGACGGGACGGGCCCGGCGAAGATGCTGGAGTACAACGCCGACACACCGACCTCCCTGGTGGAGGCCGCGAGCCCGCAGTGGTTCTGGATGGAGGAACGGTTCCCCGGCGCCGACCAGTGGAACTCGCTCCACGAACGCCTGGTCGCGGCCTGGAAACGGCAGGCCGCCCTGCTCCCTCCGGGCGCGCCGCTGCACTTCGCCCACTCGGCGGGGGACGAACTCGGCGAGGACCTGATGACGGTCGCCTACCTGGAGGAGACCGCGCAGCAGGCGGGCCTGGAGACGGTGGCGATCTCCATGGAGGACATCGGCTGGGACCGGCTCGCGGGCCGGTTCGTCGACCAACGGCTCCGGTTCATGCGCGCCTGCTTCAAGCTGTATCCGTGGGAGTGGCTGACCACGGACACCTTCGGCCCGCACGTTCTGGACACCCTCGACAACGGCGGCGGCACCGGCAGCACGCTGTGGATCGAACCGGCCTGGAAGATGCTGCTCTCCAACAAGGCGCTGCTGGCGGTGCTGTGGGAGCTGTTCCCGGGCCACCCCAACCTCCTGCCCGCCTACCTCGACGGGCCGCGCGAGCTGGCCGCCCCGGACGGCCCCGGCTACGTCGCGAAACCCCTGCTCGGCCGGGAGGGCGCGGGGGTGACCGTCCACGAGCCGGGCGCGCCCGCCGCCACCGCTCCCGTACGGGAGGAAGCGTGCTGCTACCAGGAACTGGCCCCGCTGCCCGACTTCGACGGCAACCGGGTGGTGCTCGGCGCCTGGGTCGTCGAGGACGAGGCGGCGGGACTCGGCATCCGCGAGTCCGCCGGGCTGGTCACGGACGAGTACGCGCGGTTCGTACCGCATGTGATCCGCTGAGGTGAGACGGGGCGGGCGAGGACGGTTCGGGGCGGGCGGCCCGGGCGCGGCGGTTCGGCGCGCCGCTGATGGGCCCCCGCCCCTCCCCCTCTTCTGCGGGCCAGGGAATCCCCGCGTCTACCGGGCCACTGCCCCTACGGGAATTCCCCGCCCTTACGGGATCTCCCTGCCGCCATTAGATCTCCCTGCCCTACGGGAACGGCCCTACGGGAACGCCCCCAGGGGAACGCCCCCACAGGAACACCTCCACGGACTCACCCCGCCCCCAGCACCGCCCGGAGCTGGTCGAGCCCCCAGTCCAGGTCCTCCTTGCTGATGACCAGCGGCGGGGCGATGCGGATGGTGCTGCCGTGGGTGTCCTTGACCAGGACCCGGCGTTCCATGAGCCGTTCGGAGATGTGGCGGCCGGTGCCGAGGGCGGGGTTGACGTCGACGCCCGCCCACAGGCCGCGTACGCGGATCGCGTCCACGGCGCCCCCGCCGGCCAGCGGACCCAGCTCGCTCAACAGGTGCTCGCCCAGCTCCTTGGCCCGGTCCTGGTACTCGCCGGTCCGCAGCATGGCGATCACCTCCAGGGCGACCGCGCAGGCGAGCGGGTTCCCGCCGAAGGTCGAACCGTGTTCGCCGGGCCGGTACACGCCCAGGACCTCGCGCGAGGCCACCACCGCCGACACCGGCACGACCCCGCCGCCCAGCGCCTTCCCCAGGACGTACACGTCCGGGACCACGTCCTCGTGGTCGCAGGCGAAGGTGCGGCCGGTGCGGCCGAGGCCGGACTGGATCTCGTCCGCGATGAACAGCACGCCACGCGCCCGCGTCAGTTCCCGCACGCCCTTCAGGTAGCCGGTCGGCGGGATCAGCACGCCCGCCTCGCCCTGGATCGGCTCCAGGAGCACCGCGACCGTGGAGTCGTCGACGGCGGCCTCCAGCGCCGCCAGGTCCCCGTAAGGGACGATCTCGAAGCCGGGGGTGTACGGACCGTAGTCGGCGCGGGCCTCGGGGTCGGTGGAGAAGGAGATGATCGTGGTCGTCCGCCCGTGGAAGTTCCCTTCCGCTACGACGATCTTCGCTTGCCCGTCCGGGACGCCCTTGACCTGGTAGCCCCACTTGCGGGCCGTCTTCACGGCCGTCTCGATCGCCTCCGCGCCGGTGTTCATCGGCAGCACCATCTCCTTGCCGCACAGCTCGGCCAGCCGCGTACAGAACTCGGCGAACCGGTCGTGGTGGAAGGCGCGGGAGGTCAGCGTCAGCCGCTCCAGCTGGGCCTTGGCCGCGTCGAGCAGCCGGCGGTTGCCGTGCCCGAAGTTGAGCGCGGAGTAGCCGGCGAGCATGTCCAGATAGCGGCGTCCCTCCACGTCGGTCATCCAGGCGCCCTCGGCGGACGAGACGACGACGGGGAGGGGGTGGTAGTTGTGCGCGCTGTGGGCTTCTGCGGCGGCGATGCTGCGTTCCGTGGACGTCACCGTTGACTCCGTTCGGTAGGCCGTGCGAGCAGTGCGGCGGATCCCGCTGGGTGCGGGCCGCTGGTCCCTTTGTAACGCCGTGAGGACGGGCGACGGCCGACTTTGCCAGGACGCGTCCGGTTCGGTGGCGGTACGACTCGTGTTCGCCCGGCTGTCGCGTTCCGGGCGAGGAGGAGGATCGTCGCCTGGGTTCCGCTCGCGGTGGGGGAGGGGCGGGGCGCCGACCGCACGGGCCGATCCCTGGCCCGGCCTGCTCCCGGCCGCATGGCTCGTCCCCATGGCTCGTCCGCGTGGCTCGTCCGCATGGCTCGTCCCCGTGGGCTCGTCCCTTTGCGAACGGACCGCGACCGCGACCGTGACCGTGACGCACCGCAGTCACCTCGTCACGACACCCGCGCCCCGATTTCCTCCCCTCCCCCGTGGCTCGACCCGTTCGATTGCCCGACGGATTCCGGTCCCGGGCCGGACGCCGTGCGCGGACCTGAGACAATGAGTGCCATGGCTCTCGATCGTCCGCGTGTGCTCTCCGGCATCCAGCCCACCGCCGGCTCCTTCCACCTCGGCAATTACCTCGGCGCGGTGCGCCAGTGGGTGGCGCTCCAGGAGTCCCACGACGCCTTCTACATGGTCGTCGACCTCCACGCGATCACCATCCCGAAGGACCCGGCCGAGCTGCGGCTCAACACCCGCGTCGCGGTGGCGCAGCTCCTCGCCGCCGGGCTCGACCCGGAGCGCTGCACCCTCTTCGTCCAGAGCCATGTGCCCGAGCACGCCCAGCTCGCGTGGATCATGAACTGCCTGACCGGCTTCGGCGAGGCCGGCCGGATGACGCAGTTCAAGGACAAGTCCGCCAAGCAGGGCGCCGACCGCACCAGCGTCGGCCTGTTCACGTACCCGATCCTCCAGGTCGCCGACATCCTCCTGTACCAGGCCAACCAGGTGCCGGTGGGCGAGGACCAGCGCCAGCACATCGAGCTGACCCGCGACCTGGCCGAGCGGTTCAACGGGCGGTACGGCCAGACCTTCACCGTCCCGGCGCCGTACATCCTCAAGGAGACGGGCAAGGTCTACGACCTCCAGGACCCGTCGATCAAGATGAGCAAGTCGGCCTCCTCGCCGAAGGGCATCATCAACCTCCTCGACGACCCGAAGACCTCGGCCAAGAAGATCAAGAGCGCCGTCACGGACACCGACACCGTGATCCGCTTCGACGCCGAGGCCAAGCCGGGCGTCTCCAACCTCCTGACCATCTACTCCACGCTGACCGGGACCTCCATCCCCGAGCTGGAGCAGAAGTACGAGGGCAAGGGCTACGGCGCGCTGAAGGGCGACCTGGCCGAGGTCATGGTGGAGTTCGTGACGCCGTTCCACGACCGCACGCAGGAGTACCTGGACGACCCGGAGACGCTGGACTCCATCCTGGCCAAGGGCGCCGAGAAGGCCCGCGCGGTCGCGGCGGAGACGCTGGCGGCGGCGTACGACCGGATCGGGTTCCTTCCGGCGAAGCACTGACGACCGCGGCGCGGGGCCCCGCCCGGGGTCCCGCGCCGCGCCGCGCCGGGACCGCGAGGGACCCGGCGAGCGGCACGCGCCCGCGGGCACATTGGTGCGGGAGGGCGCGCGCCCCCGGGGAACAGCCCCGTCCAGCAGGAACACGGAGGGAGAACGCAGTGGGGACCGTTGGGACCGTAACGCTGGGCGTTTCGCTCGCGGTCCCGGAGCCGTACGGCAGCTTCCTGCAGGAGCAGCGCGCGGCCTTCGGAGACACCGCCGCCCACGGCATTCCCACCCACATCACCCTCCTGCCACCGACGGAGGTCCTCCGGGCCGAGCTCCCGGGCATCGAGGAGCACCTCGCCGAGGTCGCGGCGTCCTTCAGCCCCTTCCGGCTGCGGTTGGAGGGGACGGACACCTTCCGGCCGCTGTCCCCCGTGGTCTTCGTCAAGGTCGTCGAGGGCGAGGAGGAGTGCGCCGCGCTCCAGGAGCGGGTCCGCGCCGCCTCCGGGCCCTGCGCCCGTGAGCTGCAGTTCCCGTACCACCCGCACGTCACCGTCGCGCACGGCATCGACGAGGAGGCGATGGACCGGGCGTTCGCGGAGCTCAAGGACTTCGAGGCGTCCTGGACGATCGACGGGTTCGCGCTGTACGAGCAGGGCGCGGACGAGGTGTGGCGACTGGACCGCGAGTACCCGTTCGGCGCGCCCGGGACGGACGTCCCGCAGCAGGCCGATCTCTCCCGGCCGTCGGCCCCGTCGTTCTGAGGGCGGCCGGCCGGGTGTGGGGCCCGCCGTGGTGCGGGCCCTACCGATCTCGTGGCACCGAGCCGCATGCTGGTCGTCCCACGGCCGGTGGTGCGGCGGTGCTCCGGTGATCGATGCCGGACGGCGTACGAGTATCGAGTACCGGGTGATCCGCGCGTCGGCCGCGGCCGTTCTGCACCACGCACCGATGGCGTTCGGCACTGAGCACCACTGGGCACTGAGCACCACTGAGCACTGACGGCACGGCGTTCCGTATGCATAGAGGAAGCGCCCACAGCGTTCCGCACGAAGCCCGTCACATCCGGCACGAAACGCGTAACGCCTGACAGACATCGTCCGCAGCAGGCAGCAGGCAGCAGGCAGCAGGCAGCAGGCAGCAGGCAGCAGGCAGCAGGCGCGAGGCGTGGTGTGCTGGGGGCGTTTCGTGCGGAGTGCCGTGGCACCGCCCCACCGAGTCCCCGGCCGCACCGCCACCAGCCCTGCCGCCGGGTCTTCCGAAGGGACAGGCCATGCAGATCAGCATCATCGGCACAGGCAATGTCGGTTCCGTCCTCGCCCGCCGCTGCGCCGAACTCGGCCACGGCGTCACCACCGCGAACTCCTCCACCGAACGGGCCCAGGTCGCCCGGGATGCCGGCGCCGCCGACGTCGTCGTCCTCGCGGTGCCCTACGACGCGGTCGCCGGGCTCGACGCGCAGATCAAGGCGGCTCTGGCGGGCAAGGTCGTCATCGACGCGACCAACCCGCTGGCCGCCGACTTCCTGTCGCTGACCGTGGGCCACACCACCTCCGGCGCGGAACGGAACGCGGAGGCGCTGCCGGGCGCCCGGCTCGTGAAGGCGTTCAACATGGTGCTCGCCGCCAACCAGAACACCGGCACCCTGAAGGGGGCGGCGCTCTTCCTGCCCGTCGTCGGGGACGATCAGGACGCCAAGGAAACCGTGATCGAACTGGCTTCGCGGCTCGGCTTCGACGCCGTCGACGCCGGTCCGCTCTCCAACGCCCGCTACACCGAGCCCGTCGCCGAACTCCTCATCCAGCTCGCTTACGGCAGCGGCATGGGCACCGGCATCGGCCTGGGCCTGCTCCGCGGCTGAGATCCGGGGACGCCCCGGGGGACGGGTGCACAGCCTCCGGCTGTCGGCGGGCACGTGGCCCCGGGCGACGAGTAACGCGTTCCCCGGGCGACGCGCACGCGCTCCCCGGGTGACGAGTGACGCGGTCCCCGGGCGACGACTACGCGCTCCCCGGGCCACGAGTAGGCGAGACGCGGGCGGCAGGGTTCCGCCACTCGGGGGCAGCGGACATCGGCGCACGGTGACGAAGGTGGCGGCCGGGTAGGCGCAAGGCCATGGAATGGTTGAGCAAGCTGCCGTTCGTCGGCCCGGTCGTCACCTGGCTGATGACCACCCACCTGTGGCGGGCCTACGAGCGCATGCAACGCGTGCACTGGACCCGGCTGGCCGCCGCCATCACCTTCACCAGCTTCGTCGCGCTCTTCCCCCTCCTGACGGTGGCCGCCGCGATCGGTGCCGCCCTCCTCACCCCGGAACGGCTGCACGACCTGGAGGACAAGCTCGCCGAACAGGTCCCGGGGATCTCCGCGCAGCTCGACATCGGCGGGCTGGTCGACAACGCCGGCACCATCGGGGTGATCGCCGCCGTCGCGCTGCTGTTCACGGGGCTGGGCTGGATCGAGGCGCTGCGGGACTGCCTGCGCGCGGTGTGGGGGAAGGACGACGACGACAGCAACATCGTGGTCGGCAAGCTCCGGGACGGGGCGCTGCTGCTCGGCCTGGGCGGCGTCGCCGTGCTCTCCTTCGCCTGCTCGGCCTTCGCTTCGGCCGCCGTGGGCCGGGTGGCCAAGGCGCTCGGCCTGGAGGAGGGCGGGGCGGGGAGCGTGCTGCTGTCCGCGGCGGGGTTCTGCATCGCCGTCCTCGCGGACTTCCTCCTGCTGCTCTACATCCTGACGCGGCTGCCCGGGGTCCATCCGCCGCGCCGGTCGGTGGTCCTCGCCGGCTTCATCGGCGCGATCGGGTTCGAGCTGCTGAAGCTGCTGCTCAGCGGCTATCTCCAGGGCGTGGCGGCGAAGAGCATGTACGGCGCCTTCGGCACGCCGATCGCCCTGCTGCTCTGGATCAACTTCACGGCGAAGCTGCTGGTCCTCTGCTCGGCGTGGACGGCCACGTGTGACGCGAAGGGACCGGGCGCCCGTACGGAGTGCCTGGGCCCCGAGAGCGTCGGAGCGGGCGCGGCGACGGGCGCCAAAGGGGAGGGGCCGGGCGTCACCGAGCGCGGCTCGCTCCTCGCCGGGCGCGTCCTGCGCCTGGCCGAGCGCGGCCGGGCCTTCGCGCGCATGGTTCCACGTGAAACATGGCCGCCTCGCTTCCTGCTGTTCCTGCCGCGAAGGGCAGGCCGGGGTCTGAAGCGGTAGTTGTCGGGGCGCGTACGCCGACGAAAGGGGCGGGACCCGGCGGCCGGTGGCCACAGGTCCCGCCCCTCTTCTGCGTCAAAGGGCCCGCGTCAGCTCCGGGAGCGGGGCCAGCGGCGATGCACCGCGAACCCCACACCGCCGAGGACGACCAGCGCCCCGGCCCCTATCCCCAGCGCGGTGAGCGCGCCACCCGAGTCCCCGGGGGAGGGGGTGCCTATGGATGCCTGGGTCCGCTGCCGGTTCCCGCCGTCCGCGGCGTTGCCCTCCTCGCTCCGCGGGCCGACGAGGCGGCCGACCGGCTCCACCTTGTCCGCCGCCGCGAACCCCCAGTCGAACAGCTTGGCCGTCTCCCGGTACACCTCGTTGTGCTGCTGGATCTGCGGATTCATGACCGTGACGAGCAGCTTGCGCTCTCCGCGCTGGGCGACACCGGTGAACGTCGAGCCGGCGTTGGTGGTGTAGCCGTTCTTCACGCCGGCGATGCCCGGGTACGGCTTGAGGTCGTGGTCGCCGGTGAGCAGCCGGTTGGTGTTCTGGATGCCGAACGTCTCGCGCTTGCCCTTGTTCATCTTGCCGGGGAACTGCGCGGTCGCCGTCGAGGCGTACTCGCGGAAGTCCGCGTCCCGCAGCCCCGCGCGGGCGAACAGCGTCAGGTCGTACGCGCTGGAGACCTGCCCCGGCGCGTCGTAACCGTCCGGCGTGACGACGTGCGTGTCCAGCGCGTTCAGCTCCTGGGCGTGCCGCTGCATCTCCTTGACGGTCTTGTCCGTGCCGCCGTTCATCGCGGAGAGCGTGTGTACCGCGTCGTTCCCCGACCGCAGGAAGACCCCCAGCCACAGGTCGTGGACCGAGTAGGACATGTTCTCCTTGATGCCGACGAGGCTGCTGCCCTCGCCCATCCCCGCCAGGTCGGACGGCTTGACCGTGTGCTTCTGGTCCTTGGGGAACTTCGGCATGACCGTGTCGGCGAACAACATCTTCAGCGTGCTCGCCGGCGGGAGCTTCCAGTGCGCGTTGTGCGAGGCCAGCACCTTGCCGGACTCCGCGTCCGACACCAGCCAGGACAGGCCCGACAGCCCGTCCGGCAGTTTGGGCGCGCCGGGCTTGAGCCGCACCTGCGTCCCGGGCAGCCCGAGCTGATCACCACCCACCTTCGACATGTCGGCGGGCGGCTGCGGTGCCTTGGACTCCTTCGCCGCCTCCTTTCCGGCTGCCTGCCCGGTCTCCTTCTTGGGGTCCTTGCCGTCCGCGTAGGCGGGGGCGGCCAGGAGGACGGTCGGGAGCAGAACGGCGCTCGCCACGACCGCCACGGCGGTACGCAGGGTGGTCGCGCGGCCGGCCTTCGCCGGTGGCGCGGAGACGGACGAGGGCGCGTTCACGTCCGTAGGAAAAGCGGGAAATGTCGTCGGCACGTCGGTGAACGTACCCGGCACCGAAGCGTCCCCGGACAGCGCCCCACGGAAGAGTGCCCCAGCCGACGGCCGGATGGAGCCGCTGCTCATACTGGATTCCATGAAGCTCTCACGCCCCGTTTCCTGGTTCCTGCTCGCCTTCGGGGTCTGGAGCTGGTTCATTTGGATCACTTTCGCCAAGAATTTGATGAAGGACGGGAGCGGCCTCGCCTTCGACGACGCGGGTGACCCGACCGCCTACTTCTGGGTTCATCTGCTGCTCGCGGTGACGTCCTTTCTCTTGGGGACGGCCATTGGTGTGATCGGGTTCCGTGGAGTGCGGGCGCTGCGCCGTACGACTGCCGCAGAGGCCACGACGTCCGGCTCTTCCTGACGGGGGACGGTCCGGCTCTTCCGGCGGGGGACGGTCCGGTCCTTCCTGATGGGGGACGGCCCAGCTCTTCCGGCGAGGGACGGTCCAGCTCTTCCTGACGGGGAACGGTCCGGCTCTTCCGGCGGGGGACGGTCCGGTCCTTCCCGGCGTGGGGCGGGCCGGTCTTTCCAGGTGGGGAACGGTTCAGCCCTTCCGGGTGCGGAACGGGCGGGGAAACAAGAGGGGGAACCTTGCTCTTCGCGGTCATCGTGCTCGTCGCCGTCTTACTGCTGGTCGCCATCCACCGTTACCTGTGGGTGCGCCTGGTCCGCGACACGACGGCACCGGGGAGCGGCCCACGCCGCGCGGGCACGGCCGCGGCCGTCGTGCTGCCGATCGTCGCCCTCGGCGCCCTGATGTCCGGCCGCGTCGGCGCCCCGTTCGCGGTGGAGCGCGCGCTGGCCTGGCCGGGGTATCTGTGGCTCGCGCTGGTGCTGTACCTCACGTTGGCGTTGGCGGTGGGGGAGGCGGTGCGGGGCGTCTGGCTGCGGATCCTTCGCCGTCGGTCCGGTGAGGCGCGGACGGGGCCGAGGACGGAGGCGGACGAGGATGAGGACGAGGCGTTGGTGCCTGCCGCGCCCACGGACCTCGACGACGCATCGGCGTCCGCGGCGGCAGGTGAGCCGTCTCCCGTAACTGGGCAGTCGTCGGTGGTGGCAGGAGAGCCGTCTCCCGTAACTGGGCAGTCGTCGGTGGTGGCAGGAGAGCCGTCTCCCGCAACCGGGCAGTCCTCCCCAGCGGCCCGCGAGTCGCACGACGCGGCAGAACCCGTGCCGACCGAACCCCCGGCCCCGGCCGCCCCCGCTCCGGACACCACGGAACCCGCCCCCCTCCACCCCTCCCGCCGCCTGTTCGTCGCGCGGTCGGTGGCGGCGGGCGCCGCCGCGGTGGCCACCGCCACCGTCGGGTACGGCACGTACAGCGTGCTGCGCGGCCCGAGCCTCAAGCGGGTGACCGTCCCCCTCGCCAAGCTGCCGCGCCGCGCGCACGGCTTCCGGATCGCGGTGGTCAGCGACATCCACCTCGGCCCGATCCTCGGCCGCGACCACACCGAACGGATCGTCGCCACGATCAACCGCACCAGCCCCGACCTGGTCGCCATCGTCGGCGACCTGGTCGACGGGAGCGTGGCCGACCTCGGACCGGCCGCCGAACCCTTGCGCCGCCTGCGATCCCGTTTCGGCAGCTATTTCGTGACGGGGAACCATGAATATTATTCCGGTGCCGCTGAATGGGTGAACCACGTGCGGGAATTGGGTGTTCATCCCTTGGAGAATGCCCGCACCGAACTGCCTGCATTCGACCTCGCCGGGGTCAACGACATCTCCGGCACGACCCACCACGCGGGCCCCGATTACGGACTCGCCCTCGGCGACCGCGACCCGTCCCGCGCTTCGGTCCTACTCGCCCACCAACCCGTCATGATTCACGAGGCGGTTCGGCACGGCGTGGATCTCCAGCTCTCCGGTCACACCCACGGTGGCCAGATGTGGCCCGTCACCTACATCGCCGAGGCCACCAATCCCACCGTCGCCGGACTGGAACGCTACGGAGACACCCAGTTGTACGTCACCCGGGGCGCGGGCGCCTGGGGCCCGCCGGTACGCGTGGGCGCGCCGCCGGACGTCACTCTCGTCCAACTGGCATCCATCGACGCATAGATGCTTTCCAGTCACCAAGCCCCCCGGTAAATCCGACAAGCCGGACGGCCCCCAGCCTTACGATCTTGCCGCCGTGTCCCTCATTTAACTAAACTTGACAGCATTTACCTCCCCTTGCCGGCAGTCCGCCGACCGCGACGCCGGACAAGGGTGAGCACACGCAAACGGGGCGAACGGGGAAGATTGTCATGGCCGACGAGTACAGGGTTGACCTGGGCGAACTGGAGACCGTGGTCCGCAAGCTCAAGGATTTGCAGCGCGACATGGACGGCCCGGGCCAGAAGGTGAAGTACGGGACCACCCTCCCGCAGGGTGCCTTCGGGGCGGGCGACTTCCAGGAGGCGCATCAGCTGAGTGCAAGCCACGACCGGATGCAGAGCTACATGTCGCAGGTCGTCACCGCACTCAATGACCTTATCCGCGATTTCGGCGACAAGACCGAGCGCAGTCGGGGTGCGTACGAGGACCGGGAGCAAGAAGTCAAGTCCGCCATGCGAAGCTGACTTCCGTCACGTGAGACAAGGAACAGGGGGGATGGTCCATGGTCGACGCAGGCACTGACAGGGACGCCACCAAGGCGTACGGGAAGAAGAACGACGAGAGGCACCACCAAGAGAAGCTCAAGGAATTCAACAATGAATTCAAGGACTACAAGCCCATTGAGCCCTCTGCCTCGAACTTCCACCACCACGGGATCGACGCTCTACGAGCGATGATCGCGAACGCGAACCCCGGAGCCCTGGAGACCGCAGGGAATCACTGGCGAGCGTCGGCGGACGAACTCGGGGGAGCGGACGGCACGGGCGGGATCCGCAAGGCGTTCATGGAAGCCGTTGATCACGCCTCGGCCCACTGGCAGGGCAAGGCCGCCGATGCGTTCCGGCGTGAGGCCGTCAAGATCCTCAAAAAGCTCGACCTGACCTATCTGCATGCGCGCAACGCGGAGCAGATGCTCATCGGCACCGTGAAATCGGGTCCCAAGGCTGGTGTCGCGTACAACTTGCGCAAGGCCCAGGAGACCATGTCGAAGATCGAGGACCCGGGCGTGCTGGAGAGGATCTTCGACGCGCATGACGACGACAGCCAGTTCCACAAGGACATGGCGAACCCCAAGATGGACGCCCGTATGGCGCTGGAAGCCAACAGGAACCAGCTGTCCCTGAGCAAGGAACGCCAGGTCGAGGCCGTCATCGTGATGGAGGAACTGGCGAGCCATTACCGGGCGCACCAGGGCAATGTGACGCTGGGCGACGCCGGCTGGCCGGGAAGCAGCCCCGATTGGCCTTCGAAGCCCGCGCAACCCACTGCGGTGCCACCTGTGAACATGCCGATTCCCGGTGGCGGTGGCCCCAAGGGGACAGCGACGGTTCCGCAGGCCCCGAAGGGGGGTGGCGTGGGGAGCGCGCCGCACGGGTTTGGTGGGGCGACCGTGAAGTCACCGACGAGCGGGGCGATGCGGCCTGGGGTCCCCGGCGTGCACGGTGGGTCTGTCGTATCGGGTGGCACAGGCCTCCACGGCGGGGTCGGGATGCCGGGCGCTCGTGTCGGCGGCGTCGGTGGTGGCGGAAGGCCCGTTCCTCGGGGCGATGAGGACGGTGGGGGCAGGGTCACGCCCGCCGAGATCCCCAGTGGCTCCTTGCCGCCCGTGCCGCCGGGTCCCATTGGTGGGTCGAAGAGTCCGATGGGCGGCAGCGGCAGGCGGGACCGGGCGACTGGTGACGCGATCGGCGCGGGAGGCATGGTTCCGGGGGTTCCCGGTGGCGTGAGCGGTGGTGGCAGGGCCGTCGGCGGGAGAGGCACCATCGGTGGCGGCGTTCCGGTGGGCGGGGCGCCGGTCGGTGGCGGAAGCATCGCAGGTCGTCCGGGTGCCACGGTCCGTACCCCCGGTGGAGTGGTTGGGGCTCCCGGAAGTCCATCGGCGCCGGGTGGCAGCCAGGGCGGTTCCGGGCTGCACCGCAGCCGTGGCGGCGCCCAAGGCGTGCCGACGGGACAGCCCGGTATGGGCTCTCCGGGAATGCCGGGTGCGCGCGGAAACCAGGACAAGGATCGCGAGACGAAGCAGCGTCCCGACTACCTCGTTGAGGATGAGGAGACGTGGGCTCCGCAGCGTGATGTGGCGCCGCGCGTGATCGAGTAACAGAGGATCCTGAGCCGACGGTGGCCTGAACCACGAGGGGTGCTTCACGCTCCGGCGCGAAGCACCCCTCGGCCGGCAGAGTCCGCTGAGAACCGAAGTTGTGAGGAGCAGGGCATGAGAGTCACGCGGACACTGCGTGCGGTCGCCGGTGCCACGCTGGCGGGAGCGTTGCTCCTGGCTTCTGGCGGGAGCGCGGCTGCCGATCCGGCGCGAAAATATCTTTGGCCTCTTGAAGCCTTTGACGCACAGGACATCTGGAAGGAGGCCACCGGGAAAGGCGTCACCGTTGCGGTGATCGACTCGGGGTTTCGTAACTCGCACCAAGACCTGGCGGGACAATTCTTGCCCGGTAAGGAATTCGACATTCCTTCCGTTGATGACAACCCAGCGCTCCGGGAACGGGGTGGCGACATCCGCGATCACGGGACAGGCGTGGCCAGTCTGATCGCGGGCCATGGACACGGACCGGGTGGTAGCTCGGGTATCAAAGGCCTGGCGCCTGACGCCAAGCTCCTCCCGCTGGTAGTCGACAAAGATGGTCCTGCCGCGACGCGCTATGCGGTTGATCAAGGAGCGGACGTTATCAACATGTCGTACGTCGCGGACAAGCTCACCCCCGACATGTGCCAATCCATTCATTACGCGATCGAAAAGGGCGTCGTGGTGGTGGCGGGTGTTGGCAATGACGGCTGGGATGAGGAGCGCTTCCCGGCGGCCTGTCCGGGAGTCATCGGCGCGGGCGCCGTGGACATGTACGGCAAGGCATGGGGAATGAGCAACTACAACTCCACCGTGGACGTACTCGCTCCGGGTGTGAAAATCCCCGTCGCGACCGGCAAGTCGGATTCCTCCTACGGAACCAGTGACGGCACATCCCTCGCCACCGCCTACGTCTCCGCCGCCGTGGCCCTCCTCAAGGAGAAGTTCCCCGACTACACCCCCGGCCAGATCGCCAATCGCCTGGTCAAAAGCGCGGGGCTGACGGCCTCCGTCAAGAAGCAGAACCTCAAGCTTCCCGACGCCCATTACGGCTACGGGTTCATTCAGCCTTATGGGGCCCTGACCCGTGACATCCCGCCCGGCCCGCCGGAGGGCCCGCTCCCCATGCCCAAGGGCAAAGCCTCGGCGACCGCCGTCAGGCCCGGGGCCGAGAAGGGGCCGGACCCGGACCCGCCGATGGATGGGAGGCAGAAGCTGCTCGTCTTCGGTGGCGGGGCCGTTGGCCTGCTCGCCGTCGCCGGTATCGCTGCCACTGTTGTGGCTGTGATCCGGCACCGCCGTAAGAACGCGGCGTCGCACGGCTGGAGTTGAGAGGAAGCCCGCAGGGGACGGTTCCGCAGGCCCCGAAGGGGGCGGCGCGGGGAGCGCACCACACGGCGGCGCCATCGGTGGCGGCGGCGTTCCGGTGGGCGGGGCACCGGTCGGTGGCGGAAGCATCGCCGGTCGTCCGGGTGTCACGGTCCGCTGCAGCAGAGAACGCCGAGTTGGCGGAGACCGCTCGGGAAGGGGTGCTCGTGCTGCGCCTCGAAGCACCCCTTCCAGGGTCGGAACCCGTTCGGAACGGAAGTTGCGAGGAGCGAGGCATGAGAGCCACGCGGACGCTGCGTGCGGCGACCGGTGCTGTGCTGACCGGGGCGTTGCTCCTGGGCGCCGGTGGGACGGCTGTGGCCGATGAGGTGCGTGACAAGCAGTGGCCGCTGTCGGCCACTGCTTTTGACGCGCAGGACATCTGGAAGGAGGCCACCGGCAAGGGTGTCACCGTTGCTGTGATCGACAAAGGGTTTCGGACCACTCATCAGGACTTGGTGGGGCAGTTCCTCCCAGGCAAGAAATTTGTCGCAGCAGGTGACAGGGAAGACCTCAGGTCGGGGGAAGACATCAGGGACCACGGAACGGGCATGGCGAGCCTCATCGCCGGCCACGGCCATGGCCCAAACGGAAGTGAGGGCATAAAGGGGTTGGCACCGGACGCAAAGATCCTGCCACTGGTGGCCAACAAGGCCACGCCGGAGGCGACCCGATATGCCGTTGACCACGGGGCGGATGTCATCAACATGTCGTACGTGGCTGACAAGCTCACTCCGGACATGTGTCAATCCATCCATTACGCCATTGAAAAGGGCGTCGTGGTGGTGGCGGGTGTGGGAAATGATGGCTGGGAGATGGAGGAATACCCGGCCGGTTGTCCCGGTGTGATCGGCGTGGGAGCCGTGGATGAGTACGGCAAAGCGTGGGACGGTAACAACTTCAATTCGACAGTAGATGTCCTCGCTCCTGGAGTGGACATGGCTATGGCCCATGGCAAGAGCGACACGGATTACTCAGTGACGAGTAAGGGCACATCCCTCGCCACCGCCTATGTCTCCGCCGCCGCGGCCCTCCTCAAGGAGAAGTTCCCCGACTACACCCCCGGCCAGATCGCCAATCGCCTGGTCAAGGCCGCCGGCCTGGCAGTCAGCGTCAAGAAGCAGAACCTCAAGCTCCCCGATGTCCACTACGGCTACGGATTCATCCAGCCGTATGGCGCCCTGACCCGCGACATTCCGCCCGGCCCGCCGGAGGGCCCGCTCCCCATGCCCAAAGGCAAGGCATCGGCGACCGTGATCAAGCCCGGAGCCGACAAGGGGCCGAACCCCGACCCGCCGATGGGTGGCAAGCAGAAGCTGCTCATCTTCGGCGGTGGGACCATTGGCCTGCTCGCCGTCGCCGGTATCGCTGCCACTGTTGTGGCTGTGATCCGGCACCGCCGTAAGAACGCGGCGTTGCACGGTCGGAGTTGAGGGGAAGCCCGCGAGATCGGGCGGGGCTTCGCATAATTCAGGCGACGGACGCGCGTGGCGGTGTTAGCTTGCCGGATTATGGAACCAATGGGTGAGAAAGAGATACGGGCGTCCTTCGTCAATTGCTCGAAGGGAGAGGCGAGCAGGATCAACCTGCCCGTGGGATTGGACGGTCTGCCGTGGGCGGATCTGGATTTCCTCGGGTGGCGTGATCCGGGCGCGCCCGACCGTAGCTATATCGTCGCTCCGCGTGCGGACGGCGTCGTCGGTGTCACGCTGCGCGTGCCGCAGGGGGTGCGGCGGAGTTTCACCAAGACGACGGTGTGTTCCCTGTGCGTGACCGGCCACCCAGGTTCCGGAGTGAGTTTGCTGGCTGCCCGGAAGGCGGGGCCTTCCGGGCGGCAGGGAAATACCGTGGGTACGTATATCTGCGCCGATCTGGCGTGTTCGCTGTACGTGCGGGGGAAGAAGCGGTCTCAGCTCGCGTCCGCGCGTTATGAGGAGACGCTTCCGTTGGAGGACCGGATCGCCCGGATCGTCATGAACCTCGACGCGTTCCTCGACAAGGTTTTTGAGGAGTAGAAGAGGAGTAGGAGAGGAGCAGGAAGAGCGCGAGCCGCGGTGGCTTACTGCGGTGCTATTTCCGGGCGGCACCACGGATTTCCCGTGGGCCGCCCCTCCCGCGACCCCCTCACGGATTCTCGAACCTCACCTCCGGGTTCTGCTCGCTGGGCCCGTCCAGCAGCGGCTGGTGGATGCCCCGCAAGTGCTGGTCGAAGAAGGCGCCGACGTATCCACGGGTGATGGCGGCCGAGCGTGGGCCGGACAGCGGGGCCGTGGGGTCCGGGTAACCCGCCTGGTCTCCCAGGACCGGGAAGTCGGTGAAGGAGAAGTGGCCGCTGCCGGCCACGGTCAGCCAGCGTTTCCAGCCGTCGAGCGCCTGCCAGTCCCGCAGCCAGGTGGCGTCCTCGGTGCCGGGCGCGTGGTAGGCCGGAACGCCGAGCAGGAGGAACGGGCGTCCGCCGAGGCCGGAGGCCGGGACGGGGGCGAAGAACGTGCCGTCCATGTTCACGCCGGCGCGGATGCGGTGGTCCTTCTCCATGGCGGTGGCCGCGCTGTTGCCTCCGATGGAGTGGCCCGCCATGCCGATGCGGCGGGCGTCGATCAGGCTGGCGCGGTGCCACGGGGAGCGCGGGGACAGCAGCCGGTCGAGGGCGAAGGACACGTCGGCGGCCCGGCCCCGGGCGACCTCGGCCAGCAGGGCCATCTGCTTGTCCTCGTCCGGCTCTTGCTCGACCCGGTCGCAGGCCACGCAGGTCAGCGTGCGTCCACCGGGGAAGGCGGTGCCGAACGTCTCGTAGGCGTGGTCGATCAGCGCGACGACGTAGCCGCGCGACGCCAGGTCCTCGGAGAGGAGCGTCAGGGTGGCGCGGTGGGCAGTGAAACCGGGCGAGAGGACCACCAGCGGGTGCTTGCCGCCGACCGGACGGGCGTCGGTACGCGCGTGGACGCGGGTGTTGCCGAACGACTCGGGCGGGATGACGTCCGCCAGCCCCTGCTTCTCCAGCAGCAGCCGGGCCTCCTCGGTGGTCATGTACGAGGCGGGGCGGCCCGTGTCGGAACGCGCGGGGTAGAACAGCGACAGCATCAGTTCGCGCCCGGCGGCGGACGGCACCCACGGGTCCTTACGCTGCCGGTCGACGAGGTGCAGGGTGTCCTTGCCGACGGCGTACGGGCCGGTGGGGCGCGGGAGTTGGAAGGTCGTGGCGACGGCCGGAGCAGTGTTGGCGACCGGAACGGTGATGGCGGCCTGGGCGGGGGCGGTGGCAGCTGTGGTCGGGGCGGCGACGGAGGGGCTGGTGGCAGCTGTGGCCGGGGCGGCTGCGGCGAGGGGTAAGGGCAGGGCGAGGGCGAGCAGGGCGGCGACGGCGCCGCGACGGAATCGCGTCATCATGTGATCACCGTAGGAACGGGCCGTGCGGTGCGGTACTGACGTACGTCAGAAGATCGGGCGTGATCGAGCGGCTTTGTGTTCCCTTGGGGCGGCGGACGGTACGGAGTAATTACCGGGCCTGTCCGCACATTCGAAGATCGTGAGGCTTCCTTCTCAAGCTTTCTCGGATTCCTCGGATTCCTCGGATTCCTCGGATTCCTCGGATTCCTCGGATTCCTCGGATTCCTCGGATTCCCCGGATTCCCCGAACTCCTCGGGCGCCCCGGAACGCGTTCACCCGCCGGTGTTCTGCGGTGGCGGTGGGGCGCCGTCCGGGTGACAGTGGCCCTGACCGTCACCGACGACGAGCCTGACCGTCACCGACGACGAGCCTGACCGTCACCGACGACGGCCCTGACCATCACCGACGCCCGAAGGAGCACCATGCACCTGCGTACTCTCCGTCGCTCCGGTCTGGCCGTGGGCCTGGCCCTCACCGCCACCACCGCGCTCGGTGGCGCCGCCACGGCGGCGGCTCCGGCCACCGCCCAACCCGGGCGCTCCACCGCCCAGCCCGTGCACTACACCGCCCGGCAAGTGCACGGCTTCCTCGTAGGCTTCTACGGCCACCACGGCCCCAGCCCTTACGACCGTGTGCACAAAGTGACGCCCGAGCTGCGGAAGAAGGCGGCGCAGACCAAGGACTACGACCTGTTGCTGTGCGCGCAGAACACCCCGCGGGACATCAGCGTCGGCAAGGTCACCACGGCGCAGAGCGCGGGGGTGGGCTGGGCCACGATCACGACCCACTGGAAGGCCGGCCCGGACCGGAAGTTCACCGCCTACGTGGGGCTGGACGCCCGCAAGCCCATGAAGCTCTACGACGTCCAGTGCCCCAGGAGGCGATGAGGCGGCGGTGAGGAGCGGCGAAGGCGGCCGAACACCCGGGAAACGCGCCTACAGCCCATGCTTGGCCAGGAACGTCTCGATCAGCTCGTGCCACTCCTCCGGGCGCTCCGCCATCGGCAGGTGGCCCGTCTCCAGCTCCGCGTACTCGGCGCCGGGGATGTGGTCCGCCAGGTAGCGGGAGCCGTCCGGGTGGATCAGGCCGTCCTGTGAGGTGGAGATGACCAGCGTCGGGACGGAGACGCGGGGCAGGTCGTCAACGGCGTCCACCTCGGCTATGAGCGCGGTCTGCTCCGCGGTGCCCGGTTGCAGGAGTTCCGGACGCGGGTCCAGGACGGCCTCCCGCTGCTCCGGGGACATCGCGTCCAGGTACCGGGGGCCCCAGGCGGCGATGGCGCGGGCGCGGGCGAGCCCGGCGTAGTCCTCGTTCGCCAGGAGGCGCAGCCACAGTTCGGACCAGAGCCGGGCCCGCGCGTCGGGCCTGACGAACCCCGCGGTCAGGACGAGGCCGCGCACCCGCTCGGGGTGCCGGACCGCGGCCCGTACGGAGACGGCCGTACCGACGGAGAAGCCCAGGAGCGTGAAGGTCTCGACGCCGGCCTCGACCGCCTCGGCGACGATCGCGTCGGCGAGCGCGTCCAGCGTCAGCGGCTCCTCGGCACGCGGGGTCTCGCCGGAACCGGGGTAGTCCGGCGCCACGACGGTGTGGCCGGAGGCCGTCAGGACGGGGATGAGGCCGGTGAAGTTGTCCGCGATGCTGCCGGTCGCACCGTGCGCGAGCAGGATGCCGCGGCTGGGGGCGGAGCCAGTCCCGGACCCGGACCCGGACGCGTCCGGGGCGGACGAGCCAGCGGCGGACGAGCCCCCGGCGGTCGAGCCGTGAGCGGGACGGGCGACGGTGGTGGACAGACGGGGGAACGGCGAAACCGGAGCGTGCTGAGTCATGGCCATAGCGTGCAGCCTCACATCGGTGTGAAGGTCAAGCCCGCTGACGCTCACCCGCCGCAAACACCGCCCGTCAAAGCTCACGCACCGGACAGCGCGCACCAAGACCCCCACACACCCAAAGCCCCGCTCCTACGCCGATCCACCCCCAAAGCCCCGCCCACCCCCGCGCCCAAGCACGCCAAAAGCCCCGCCCCCCGCGCCAAAGCGCGGGAGACGGGGCTTGGAGCACGGGGCTCGGAGCACGCGGCCTCGAAGCAAGCGACCGGCCGCAAGCCGACGCCCTCGCAGGTCAGATCAGACCAGCCCAGATCAGCCCAGCCCAGAGCAGACCAGATCAGCCCAGCCCAGATCAGAAGCGCCGAGTGATCAGCGCCCGCTTGACCTCCTGGATGGCCTTGGTGACCTCGATGCCGCGCGGGCAGGCGTCCGTGCAGTTGAAGGTCGTGCGGCAGCGCCAGACGCCGTCCTTGTCGTTCAGGATCTCCAGGCGCTGCTCGCCGCCCTCGTCGCGCGAGTCGAAGATGAAGCGGTGCGCGTTGACGATCGCCGCCGGGCCGAAGTACTGGCCGTCGTTCCAGAACACCGGGCACGAGGAGGTGCACGCGGCGCACAGGATGCACTTGGTGGTGTCGTCGAAGCGCTCGCGGTCCTCGGCGGACTGCCGGCGCTCGCGGGTGGGCTCGTTGCCGGTCGTGATGAGGAAGGGCATCACGTCGCGGTAGGCCTGGAAGAACGGCTCCATGTCCACGACGAGGTCCTTCAGGACCGTCAGGCCCTTGATCGCCTCGACCGTGATGGGCTTGTCCGGGTTGATGTCCTTGATCAGCGTCTTGCACGCGAGGCGGTTCTTGCCGTTGATGCGCATCGCGTCGGAGCCGCAGATGCCGTGCGCGCAGGAACGCCGGAAGGTCAGCGTGCCGTCCTGCTCCCACTTGATCTTGTGGAGAGCGTCGAGCACCCGCTCCTTGGGGTCCATGTCGAGCTGGAAGTCCTGCCAGCTCGCCTCCTCCGCGACCTCCGGGTTGAACCGGCGGATGCGGAAGGTGACCTTGATCGTGTGCGAGGCGCCGCTCTCGGCCGCGTCCAGCGCCGCCGAGTGCTTTTCGAGAGTCGGGGTGCTCATCAGTACTTACGCTCCATCGGCTGGTAGCGGGTCTGCACGACCGGCTTGTAGTCGAGGCGGATCGACTCCTTGCCGTCGGCGCCCACCTCGCGGTACGCCATGGTGTGCCGCATGAAGTTGACGTCGTCGCGGTTCGGGTAGTCCTCGCGGTAGTGACCGCCGCGGGACTCCTTGCGGGCGAGCGCGGAGACGGCCATGACCTCGGCCAGGTCGAGCAGGTTGCCCAGCTCGATGGCCTCCAGCAGGTCGGTGTTGAACCGCTTGCCCTTGTCCTGGATGGCGACGTTCTTGTACCGCTCGCGCAGCTCGCCGATCTTCTCGACGGCCGTCTTGATCGTCTGCTCGGTGCGGAACACCATCACGTTGGCGTCCATGCACTCCTGCAGCTCCTTGCGGATCTCGGTGACCCGCTCACCGCCGGTGGAGGTGCGCAGCCGCTCCACCTGCTCGGTGACGAACTGCTCGGGGTCCTCGGGGAGCTCGACGAAGTCGTTCTCGGCCGCGTACTTCGCGGCGGCGATGCCGGCGCGGCGACCGAAGACGTTGATGTCCAGCAGCGAGTTGGTGCCCAGGCGGTTGGCGCCGTGCACGGACACGCAGGCGACCTCGCCGGCGGCGTACAGGCCCGGCACGACGGTGGTGTTGTCGGCCAGCACCTCGCCCTCGACGTTGGTCGGGATGCCGCCCATGGCGTAGTGCGCGGTCGGCTGGATCGGGATCGGGTCGGTGTACGGCTCGATGCCCAGGTAGGTGCGCGCGAACTCGGTGATGTCCGGCAACTTGGCGTCCAGCTGCTCCGGCGGCAGGTGGGTGAGGTCCAGGTAGACGTGGTCGCCGTCGGGGCCGCAG
The DNA here is from genome assembly GCF_040611095.1 of Streptomyces sp. NPDC003077. NCBI lineage: Bacteria > Bacillati > Actinomycetota > Actinomycetes > Kitasatosporales > Streptomycetaceae > Streptomyces > Streptomyces sp. NPDC003077. The sequence goes on from NZ_JBEXNM010000004.1 coordinate 187,887, forward strand.
CCGCGGCCCTCGCGGATCTCCGTGTAGATGGAGCGCGAGACGACGTCACGCGAGGCGAGGTCCTTCATGACGGGCGCGTACTTCTCCATGAAGCGCTCGCCGTCCTTGTTGCGCAGGATGCCGCCCTCGCCGCGCGCGCCCTCGGTCAGGAGGATGCCCATCCGCCAGATGCCGGTCGGGTGGAACTGGAAGAACTCCATGTCCTCCAGCGGCAGTCCGCGCCGCCAGGCCGCGGCCTGGCCGTCACCGGTGAGGGTGTGCGCGTTGGAGGTCACCTTGAAGAACTTGCCGGTGCCGCCGGACGCGAAGATGATCGCCTTCGCCTGGAAGACGTGGATCTCGCCGGTGGCCAGCTCGTAGGCGATGACGCCGGAGGCCTTCTTGACCCCGTCGACCTCGTTGAGCAGCAGGTCCAGGACGTAGAACTCGTTGAAGAACTCCACGCCCTCCTTGACGCAGTTTTGGTACAGCGTCTGGAGGATCATGTGGCCGGTGCGGTCCGAGGCGTAGCAGGACCGGCGGACCGGGGCCTCGCCGTGGTTGCGGCTGTGGCCGCCGAAGCGGCGCTGGTCGATGGTGCCGTCCGGGGTGCGGTTGAACGGCAGGCCCATCTTCTCCAGGTCGAGGACGGAGTCGATGGCCTCCTTCGCGAGGATCTCGGCGGCGTCCTGGTCGACCAGGTAGTCACCGCCCTTGATCGTGTCGAAGGTGTGCCACTCCCAGTTGTCCTCCTCCACGTTGGCGAGCGCGGCGGCCATGCCGCCCTGCGCCGCGCCGGTGTGGGAGCGGGTGGGGTAGAGCTTGGTGAGCACGGCGGTGCGGCTGCGCTTGGTGGCCTCGATGGCGGCGCGCATGCCCGCGCCACCGGCACCGACGATGACCGTGTCGTACTTGTGGATCTTCATGGGTGGATTACCTCAGCCCCGTGGCCTAGCGGATGTTCGGGTCGAAGGTGAAGATCACCAGCGTGCCCAGGAGGACGGTGAACACCGTGGCGGTGTAGAGCAGCATCTTCAGCCAGAACCGGGTCCGGTCGCGCTGCGCGTAGTCGTTGATGACGGTGCGCAGGCCGTTGGCGCCGTGCAGCATCGCCAGCCACAGCATGGTCAGGTCCCAGACCTGCCAGAACGGCGAGGCCCAGCGGCCGGCCACGAAGGCGAAGCCGACCTTGGACACGCCGCCGTCCAGCACGAGCTGGATCAGCAGGTGGCCCAGGACCAGGACGACCAGCACGATGCCGGACAGGCGCATGAACAGCCAGCCGTACATCTCGAAGTTCGTGCGGGTCGACTTCGGCGTCTTCTTCGTGCGCTTGCGGGGCGGCTCGATCACGGGAGCCGGGTTGTCCACGTCGTACAGCGTCACGGCGTCGGCGGTGGCAGGAGTCGTCTCGGCAGACATCTCGCGTCATCAGCTCCCGAAGATCGTGCGCAGCGTGTGCTGCAGCACGGGGTAGAAGGCGCCGGCCATCAGGACGACCCAGACGCCGACAACGGTCCACAGCATCTGCTTCTGGTACTTCGGGCCCTTGGCCCAGAAGTCCACGGCGATGACGCGGAGGCCGTTGAGAGCGTGGAAGAGGATGGCGGCGACGAGGCCGTACTCCATCACGTTGACCAGGGGCGTCTTGTACGTGGAGACGACGTCGTCGTAGGCCTCGGGGGAGACGCGGACGAGAGCGGTGTCCAGGACGTGCACGAACAGGAAGAAGAAAATGAGGACGCCGGTGACTCGGTGAGCCACCCAGGACCACATGCCTTCCCGGCCGCGGTACAGCGTTCCAGCCGGCACGGAAAAACCCTCCGGGAGCGGGGATTGGGGCCTGCCGGCTTCACTGTCGGTCGGGCCCGGCCGGGTACGGTCCACCGGCCCTGGCCATCGTAGCGACGTGTTGTCGGTTCCTCCCTTCGGGGCCCTTAGGTGTGATCAAACAGGCACGTAAGGGCTATCACACACGGCGGTAACGCCTGATTCCGGCACATAAAGGGTGAGGTGGGCGGGGGGATTCGGTGTGTGCCGGGGCGGTGACGGAGCGAGGGCGGGGCGACGGCGGGACGAGGCGGGGACGGGGGCGGCTGGGGCGGCAGATGTGGGGAATTTGGCTGGAATAAGGGGACTTTCGCGTGTGTGAGGGGAGGGAGGATCAGACCTCCGGCAATACTTCGTCCTGTATAGGGAGGTTTTGCGCATATGGGCATGCGGAGGCGGAAGCGGTCCTGGACGTGGCCGTCGGCGCGGGCCGGCGCGCGAACGACGGACGGAGGGGCGTACGCGGGCAGCGTGGCACGCCCCGCGCCGCCCGGGGCAGGGGCCGGACGGCCCTGCGCGTGGCCCCGGCGGCCGGTGGCGCGGGCGCGGCCCGCGGTACGGGCGACAGCGGGAACGGTCGCCGTGGTCGCCGCGCTCGCGGCCTGCTCGGGGGGCTCGGGGGGCTCCGGATCGGGCGGCTCGGGCGGTAGCCCGGCCTCCTCCGGAAGCAGCCGCGCCCCCACGTCCTCCACCGCCCCCACGCCGACCTGGGCCCGGGTGAGCGGACCGCCGCGCACCATCCCCGCCGTACGCGAGTTCCGCCCGGCCGACGGCCGGGGCTGGCGGCCGACCAAGGACGCCCGCGTCGTCGTGCCCGCCGGCGAACGCAGCCCGATCGCCGACGAGGCCCGCCTCCTCGCCCGCGACCTGGGCGGCCTGCGGACGGTGTGGGGCGGCGAACCCGTACGGCCCGGGGATGTGGAACTGCGGCTGGCGGGTGGGGCGGACGACCGGGGTGGGGACGCGGACGGGCGGCGGGCGCCGGGAGCGGGGGAGGGGGACGGGAGGGGGACGGGCGCTCCTGCCGACTCGGGCGAGGTGGTCTCGTCCGACGCGGGGAATCGTTCCGACGAGGTGGATCGTTCCGACGGGGCGGATCGTCTCGACGAGGAGAATCGTCCCGACAAAGCGGATCGTCTCGACCAGGCGGATCGTCTCGACCAGGAGAATCGTCCCGACGAGAAAGGGCGCGCCGACGAGAAGGGGCGAACCGACGAGAGCGCTTCGCGCGACGCGGCCCGCGCGCCGGGGCCCGGCGACGGCGCCGACGGCCCCCGCCAGGCCAGCGCCCCCTCGGGCCCGGACGCCGGCGACACCGCGCACGAGCGCTACACCCTCACCGCCCGCGACACCCGCCTGACCCTCACGGCCCCCACCGACACCGGCCTCTTCAACGGCACCCGCACGATCGTCCAGTCCGTACGGGCCTCCGGCGGCGTCCCGGAGGGCACCATCGAGGACCGCCCCGACCGGGCGCAGCGCGGCCTGTCGCTCGACATCGCCCGCAAGCACTTCGACGCCGGATGGATCGAGGACCGCATCCGCGACCTCGCCGGCCTCAAGATGAACCAGCTCCAGCTGCACTTCTCCGACGACCAGGGCTTCCGCATCGAGAGCGAGCGGCACCCCGAGATCGTCTCCCGCGACCACCTCACCAAGGACCAGGTGCGTCACCTGGTCCAGCTCGGGCAGAGCCTGCACGTCGAGGTGATCCCGGAGCTCGACTCCCCCGGCCACCTCGGCGCGGCCCTGCGTGCCCACCCCGACCTGGAGCTGAAGGACGTCCGCGGCCGGACGGCCCGCGGCGCGCTGGACATCTCCCGACCGGGCGCCGCCCGGCTCGTCGACGACCTGCTGCGCGAGTTCGCACCGCTGTTCCCCAGCGGTCACTGGCACCTGGGCGGCGACGAGTACCGCGCCCTGATGGCGAGCTCACCGAGCGCCTCGTACCCGCAGCTCGCCAAGGCGGCCCGGGAGAAGTACGGGTCCGGGGCCACCATCCAGGACCTGGCCACCGGCTGGCTCAACGACCGCGGCCGAACGCTCAAGGACGCCGGCGCGCGGGCCATCGAGGCATGGAACGACGGCTACTTCCGCGGCGGCAAGGTCGCCCCGGACGCCGAGCGCACCGTCGCCTACTGGACCGGCAAGGAGATCGGCGCCCGCCGGCCCGCCGAGTACCTGAAGGCGGGCCACCGGATGGTGAACCTCAACGACGAGTACCTCTACTACGTCCTCGGCGAGCCCAACGAGTTCCGCTACCCGACCGGCGAGCGCATCTACCGGTCGTGGACCCCGGCGGTCCTGCGCGGGACCACGGCGGTGTCGGGCACCGGGCCGGACCGGGTGCTGGGCGCGCGGTTCGCGGTGTGGGGCGACCGGGCCGGAGCCCAGACGGCCCAGCAGGTCGCCCAGGGCATCCGGATGCCGCTGCGGGCCCTGGCCCAGAAGACCTGGGATCCGCGTCGGCCCGGTTTGTCCTGGCAGGAGTTCCGGAAGCTGGCCGATCGGGTGTGAGGGTTCCGTCTCGCGGACGGGGACGGAGCCTCGTCAGCGGACGGAGTCTCGTGAGCGGAAGGGGACCTCGTTAGCGGACGGGGACGGGGACCCCGTTCGGGGACGGCACGAGGACCGCTCCCACGACGCACGGCCGCACACATAAGGACGGCCGCACACAAGGACGGCCGGGGTCGCCACCCCCCACAGGAGAGACCCCGGCCGCCGTTCGCCAGGGACCCGTCACCGGGTCCCCATCCATAACAGCGCCACCGGGCCCGAAAGCGTCACAGCCGGTCGGCGCGGGCGCGCGCCCGCGCGGCCCGGAGCCCGACGCGCCCCGCCACCCCTGTGCCCGTCCGTGGTTCCCGGGCCGCCCGTGACTCTGGACGCAGGTGGGGCGCCGCCCGTACCGTGCGGGCTCCGCGCCGGGTGCGTACGAGGGGGGTGGGCCGGGTTACGGCGGGCCGGACGGACCGGGTTACGGTCTGCGGGAACAGTCGAGCCGCCGGGCGCACCGGGGCTCCGGCGGCGGGCGGCGACGGCGGCGAGGAAGCCCCGGGGCCGGGTGGGCGGACTTTCCGCGTGCGACAGGATGGACCCGTGCGAGGGGACGACATTCAGCCGGACGACGACCGGCTGACGGTCGCCATACAGGCGGCGCAGAACGGCGACGAGGCGGCCTTTCGTACGGTCTACCGTGCAATACATCCCCGTTTGCTCGGATATGTCCGGACCCTGGTGGGGGAAGCGGAAGCCGAGGACGTCGCCTCGGAGACCTGGCTCCAAATCACCCGCGACCTCGACCGCTTCAGCGGCGACGCGGACCGCTTCCGCGGCTGGACCGCGCGGATAGCCCGTAACCGCGCCCTGGACCACGTGCGGATGCGGGGGCGCCGGCCCGCCACCGGAGGCGACGAGTCCGAGCTGACCGACAGACCGGGCGACGCCGACACCGCCGACGCGGCCCTGGAGGCCCTCGGCACCGACCGCACCTTCCGCCTCCTCGCCCGGCTCCCGCAGGACCAGGCCGAGGCCGTGGCGCTCCGGGTGGTCGTCGGGCTGGACGCGAAGAGCGCGGCCGGGGTGCTCGGCAAGCGGCCCGGCGCGGTGCGGACCGCCGCACACCGGGGGCTGCGGCGGCTGGCCGAGCTGATCACCGGTGACCGCGACCGGTACGGGAGCGGCGACGGCGGCCGGGAGGGGAAGCCCGAGGACGGGGCGCCGGAGCGGAACGCGCCGGGCCTCCAGGGCGCCGCGTCCGCCCATCGCGCGGACGACGGCCACCCGACGGCGCGCCCCCGCCCGGAGGGCGGCGCACCGCGCGGCGACCTCCCGGCCGCGCCGCCCGCCCGGAGCATGGGCACGGGAACGCAACCGGGAGCGGCAACGGGAGCGGTATCGGGACCGGGAACGGCAACGGGACCGGGAGCGGAGAAAGGCGGCGGCGCGGTGGGGCAGGTTCCCCTGCGGGGCCGCCGACGCCGGAACAAGCCGGTCGAATCGTACGTACCGGGTGTGACGGAACCGGCCATACGAACGCTGAAGGACATGTGATGGCCGACGACCGGTACCACTGGCTCGACAAGGACGCCGCCGAGCGGTTGCTGCGCGGGGAGCCGGTCGGGTCCCCGCAGGACGCGGGCGCGGCGGAACTCGTCGGGCTGCTGCGCGCCGCCGCGTCGCCGGAGGCGGCCGGGCCCGGACCGCTGCCGGGCGAGGAGGCCGCCGTCGCCGCCTTCCGGCAGGCGCACGGCGCCGCGTCCGAGGGGGCGCGCACCCCCGTCGGTGAGGCCGCCGCGCCGGAGCCGCCGCTGGTCACCGTGCGCACCGCGCGCCCTCCGAGACCGACCCTCGGCTCCCGGCTCGGCCGCCCGTTCCGGCGCGGCCTCGCGGTCGCGCTGGCGGCCTGCGCGCTCGGCGGCGTCGCCGTCGCCGCGGGCACCGGCGTGCTGACCGTCCCGTTCCAGAGCAGCCCCGAACCGGCGACGAGCGTCACGGCGGTCGGCACCCCGGGCCCGTACGGCGACCAGCCGGGCGACGGACAGCGCCCCGCCGACGCCTCCCCCTCCGGCGAGCCCACCCCGACCGCGCCCGGCACCACCAAGCCCTCCGGCCCCACCGGCGGGCCCACCGACCGCGACGGCGACGGGCAGGACCCGGCGCGGAACGGTGCCGGTGGGCAGGACGGCGGCGACGGAGCCGACGGCGACGACGGCGACGACCGGAAGGACGGCGGGCGGAACGGCGCCGGGGACGGGGCGCCGGACGGCAAGGGCCGGGGCAAGGACAAGGGCAAGGACAAGGGCGAGAAGGGCCGGGAGGGGGACGGGCCGGGCCGCGAAGGCCGGCGGTTCCTGCGCGGCCTCTGCCGCGAGTACGAGTCCGACCGGAGGTCGGCCATGGCCCGGGAACTGCTGCGCCGCCTCGAACGCGAGGCAGGCTCCCGGGGCATCCATGCCTTCTGCCGTCAGTACGAGGCGCATGCCTCGCGGCCCGACCATGCCGGTGGGGGCAAGGAGCACGGCCGGGACGGGGCCGGGTGGGGACGGCCCGGCTACGTGGGCGGCCGGGACGACCAGGGCGCCGGCTGGGGACGGGATCAGCCGGGTCCCCGGCCGGGGGAGCATGGGGCCGGTGGTCGTGACCATGGCGGCCGTGGGCATGGCGGTGGCCATGGACGGGGTGAGGAGCGTGGACGCCAGCACGCCCGGGGCGCGGTGCCGGCGCCGCTGCTCACGCTTGCGCGCGAGGTGCCGGTGGTTTCTGGTGCGGTGTCCTGACGTGGGGGGCGAGCCCGCCGCTTACAGCCCGTCCGGCCACAAATTCCAGCCCGTCCGGCGTTTGAGGACGCGTGACAGGAGCCGGGACGAGCCGCGGCTCATCTCCCCGTGCTCCCGGGGCCGAGCCCGCCATCCCCAGCCTGTCCGGCGTTTGAGGACGCGGTGACAGGAGTCGGGACGGGCGGCAGTCGGCCGCAGCGATGTTTTGGGGTCGAGCCCGCCACTCCCAGCCCGTCCGGCGTTTGAGGACACCCGGCGAGCGCGGGTACGGGCTCTTGGGCGGGTGGTGGGTGATCTTCGGTACCGGTGAACGCCGGGGGCGTTGTCCTCAATCGCCGGACGGGCTTGAAGTTGCCGGGCCGCCGTCCATCAGCGGCCCGGACGGGCGCCACTGCACGAGGTGTGACACTTTTTCGTCCCCCGGCGCAGTACTGGATGAAGCCGACTGGTCATCGGCTGCGCGGTAAGCCGGGGTTCCCCCCGTACCTACGGTGCCGCGCGTTGATGGCGCGGGCGGGGCACGTTCCCCCAGCCCTGCCCGCGCCCTCCCATCCCGCCTGAGCCGGGCGCCCGGACTCCCACCCGTGTCCCCCGAGTACGGCCGTCGTCACTTGTAGATGACGACCTTGTCCCCCGGTCGCACCGCGGCGAACAGTGCCGCGATCTTCGACTTGTCCCGTACGTTGACGCAGCCGTGCGAGGCGCCGCGGTAGCCGCGGGCCGCGAAGTCGGTGGAGTAGTGCACCGCCTGGCCGCCGCTGAAGAACATCGCGTAGGGCATGGGCGTGTGGTAGATCGTCGAGACGTGGTGCCGGCTCTTGCGGAAGACGGTGAAGGTGCCTTCGCGGGTGGGGGCGTACTGCGAGCCGAAGCGCACGTCCATGGAGGACACCACCTGGCCGTCGATCATCCACGCCAGGGTGTCGCTCCGCTTGCTGATGCACAGCACGCGCCCCACCAGGCACCGCGCGTCCGGCGTGCTGATCGGCCGGGTCGTCGTGGGGTAGAGCTGGCCGAGGGTCGGCTGCTGGGTGAGGGTGCGCAGCGTGCGCCAGGTGGCGGGCCCGGCCGCGCCGGTGCGGGGCAGGCCCTGCTGGCGCTGGAAGCTGATGACCGCCTCCGTGGTGACGGAGCCGAAGTAGCCCGTCGGGGAACGGTCCAGGATCCGCAGCTCGACCAGCCGCGCCTGGAGCTCGCGCACCCGCACGCCGCGGGAGCCCGGGGCGAGGACGACGCTGTCCGCCGCGTCTTGGCGCTCGCGCGGGGGCGTCGCGGCGCCGGGGTCCGTGCCCGCCGCCGTCCGCCCGGCCGGGGCCGTCCCGTTGCCGGGGGCTCCGGTGACGGGGGCACCGGGCCCGCCGGGTGAGGAGGCTCCGCCGGGCGTCCAGCCGGACGCGTTCGGATCGATCCGGCAGCCGGCCGTCACGGTGAGGACGAGCAACCCGAAGGCCACCGCCCGTGTCCGCCGCTTCCACCGCACGCGGAACCACCTCCTGCGCCGCCGCTCTCCCGGGTGTTCCCGGCGCGCTCACCGCTGATACCGCCGGCGTTTCCTGGCACCCCTGGGATTTCTGTGATGATTCCCCCGGCCGTGGAACGACGAACCTATCGTCACTCAGTGTGCAATCGCCCCCCTTGTGGGTGAATCGCCATGCCGTCCAGGACGGTCCGGACCTGCGGCGGCCTGTGCGAATCGTTCCGTCGCCGGGTAAGCGCTCCGTGACGGCGCTGTGAGCAAGGTCCCAGCGCGCGCCCCTCCACGGGGCGCACGCCCGCCGCTACAGTCCGTCGCGATACCTGTTCCAACCACCGGTAGCAAGCGGTACAGCGGGAGGCGTAACACCCATGTCGCGCGAGACGGAGTCCGGACTGCCCATCGAGCCGGTGTACGGGCCGGAGGCGCTCGGGCAGTGGGATCCGGCGGAGAAGCTGGGGGCGCCCGGCGCGTATCCCTTCACCCGGGGTGTGTACCCCACGATGTACACGGGGCGGCCGTGGACGATGCGGCAGTACGCGGGGTTCGGGACCGCGGCGGAGTCCAACGCCCGCTATCAGCAGCTGATCGCCAACGGGACGATGGGCCTGTCGGTCGCTTTTGATCTGCCCACGCAGATGGGGCACGACTCGGACGCCCCGATCGCCTCGGGGGAGGTGGGCAAGGTGGGGGTGGCGATCGACTCCATCGAGGACATGCGGGTGCTGTTCGACGGCATCCCGCTGGACAAGGTGTCCACCTCGATGACCATCAACGCGCCCGGGGCGCTGCTGCTGCTCCTGTACCAGCTGGTGGGCGAGGAGCAGGGCGTGCCGGCCGACAAGCTGACCGGCACCATCCAAAACGACGTGCTCAAGGAGTACATCGCGCGCGGCACCTACATCTTCCCGCCCAAGCCCTCGCTGCGGCTGATCGCCGACATCTTCCAGTACTGCCGGGCGGAGATCCCCCGGTGGAACACCATCTCCATCTCCGGCTACCACATGGCCGAGGCCGGCGCCTCGCCCGCCCAGGAGATCGCCTTCACCCTGGCCAACGGCATCGAGTACGTGCGCACCGCGGTGGCCGCCGGGATGGAGGTGGACGACTTCGCGCCCCGGCTGTCCTTCTTCTTCGTGGCCCGCACCACCCTCTTGGAGGAGGTCGCCAAGTTCCGCGCGGCCCGCCGGATCTGGGCGAAGGTGATGCGCGAGGAGTTCGGCGCCAAGAACCCCAAGTCGCTGATGCTGCGCTTCCACACCCAGACCGCCGGGGTCCAGCTCACCGCCCAGCAGCCCGAGGTCAACCTCGTCCGAGTCGCCATACAGGGGCTGGGCGCGGTGCTGGGCGGCACCCAGTCCCTGCACACCAACTCCTTCGACGAGGCCATCGCGCTGCCCACCGACAAGTCCGCCCGGCTGGCCCTGCGCACCCAGCAGGTGCTGGCGTATGAGACGGACGTGACCGCCACGGTGGACCCCTTCGCCGGGTCCTACGTCATCGAGTCGATGACCGATCAGATCGAGGACGCCGCCGTGGACTTGATGCGCCGGGTCGAAGACCTGGGCGGCGCGGTGGCGGCCATCGAGCAGGGCTTCCAGAAGAACGAGATCGAACGCAACGCCTACCGCATCGCCCAGGAAACCGACGCCGGCGAGCGGGTGGTGGTCGGCGTCAACCGCTTCCAGCTCGACGAGGAGGAGCCCTACGAGCCGCTGCGGGTGGACCCGGCCATCGAGGCCCAGCAGGCCGCCCGCCTGGCCACGCTGCGCGCCGCCCGCGACCGGGCCGCGGTGGACGCGGCGCTGACCGACCTGAAGAAGGCCGCGGCCGGCACGGACAACGTGCTGTATCCGATGCGGGAGGCGCTGCGCGCCAGGGCGACGGTGGGGGAGGTCTGCAATGCGTTGCGGGAGGTGTGGGGGACCTACGTGCCCACGGACGCGTTCTGATCGTTCCGGTCGTTCGGGGCGGTGGACCGGGGCCGCCTTCTCCCGCCCGTCCGGCGTGTGGACGCTTCGGTGAGCGGGGGTGCGGGCTCGGGGCGGGGGTGGGTGATGTTTGGTGCCGGTGAACGCCGGGGGCGTTGTCCTCAATCGCCGGACGGGCTTGTATTTGCCGGGCGGCCGTCGGCAGGGAGTCGGGCGGGCTGGAATTGGGCCCCCGTCATGCCCACCTGTGAGGGAGGCGCAGGCCCCGGCATACCCACCTATAGACCTGCGTCAGACTGGTGGCATGTCTTCGCCCCGCCGTGCGTGTCCTGTGTGCACGCGAGAGATCGCCGTGGTCGGTGGCCGGTTCGCCCGGCACGACCCGCCGGGCCGTCGTACGAGCCTGGAGCTGATCTCGTGCCCCGGGTCGCGGCGGATCGCCCCCATGATGGCCCCGGCGGAGCGGCTGTTCGACCCGGAGGAGCCGCCGTTCCCGGGGCAGCAGCCGCTGTTCTGAGGTGATCCAGCCGCTGTGCCGGTGAGCGGGCCGCCGTTCTGAAAAGCGAGTCCCCGCCCCGATAGCAGGGCGGGCCGATCCCCCCACCCCGCCCGCCCTTACGGCGCGAGCACGTCCAGTTCCGCCATCGCGCCCGCCGTGATCTCCCGTGTCAGCTCCTCGGCGCGCCGGGCGTCGCCCGTCCGTACCGCCTCGGCGACCTGGACGTGGAGGGTGACGGCGGCCGGGTCCGGGTCGCTGAACATGACGTGGTGGTGGGTGCGGCCGGTGAGGACGGCGGCGACCACGTCGCCGAGGCGCGCGAACATCTCGTTGCCGGAGGCGCGGAGCACGACCCGGTGGAAGGCCATGTCGTGCACGAGGTAGGCCTCCAGTTGCTGGCCGCGTGAGGTGGCGACCATGCCCATGGCGTGCTCGGTGAGCTCGGCGCACTGCTGGGGGGAGGCGTGGCGCGCGGCGAGCCCGGCGGCGACCGGTTCGACGGCCGAGCGCAGCACGGTCAGGGAGCGGAGCTGGCGGGGGCGGTCGCGGCCGGCCAGCCGCCATTCGATGACCCGGGGGTCGTAGACGTTCCACTCCTCGGTGGGCTGGACGGTGACGCCGACCCGCCGCCGGGAGGTGACCAGGTGCATGGACTCCAGGACCCGTATGGCCTCCCGGATGACCGTGCGCGAGACGTCGAACCGCTCGGCGAGTTCGTCGGTGCGCAGGATCGTGCCGGGCGGGTATTCCCCGGCGGTGATGGCGGGCCCGAGGGACTCCAGCACCCGCGCGTGCAGTCCCTGCCCCTGGTTTTCCATGGCGCCAAGCCTACGTTCCCTATCACCCCGCCCCCGCGCGCGTGGCGGGGGGTCGGGGTGACGGTTCCGGTCAGGGATGTATTAAGTATGACGTTTGCGTCACATCCCCTTGAATACGTCATACCTAATGGGTTTCAGTGGGGTGTCGCAGAGGTCGATGACGACAGCGGAGACAGCGAGGTAAATGGGATGAGCACCCCCCACGTGATCGTCGTGATGGGCGTGGCCGGCACCGGCAAGACGACGATCGGCCCGCTGGTCGCCGCCGAACTCGGTGTCCCGTACGCCGAGGGCGACGACTTCCACCCCCCGGCCAACATCGCCAAGATGTCGGCCGGTACCCCGCTGGACGACGACGACCGCGGCCCGTGGCTCGACGCCATCGGTGCCTGGGCGCACGGCCGCGCCGGGCAGGGCGGCGTCGTCAGCAGCTCCGCGCTCAAGCGCCGGTACCGCGACCGCCTCCGGGCCGCCGCCCCCGGCATCGTCTTCCTGCACCTCACCGGTGACCGGGCGCTGATCGAGGCCCGGATGACCGAGCGCAAGGGCCACTTCATGCCCACCGCGCTCCTGGACTCCCAGTTCGCCACCCTCGAACCGCTCGGCGACGACGAGGCGGGCGTGGCGGTGGACGTGTCCGGCACGCCGGAGGAGATAGCCGGCCGGGCGGTCGTCGCACTGCGCCGCCTCGACCAGGCCTGATCGCCCGGGTCGGGTTCGTCAACGGATCTGATCGCCCGGGTCGGGTCCGTAAGCAGGCCTGACCGCCCATGTCAGATCCGTGAACAGACCTGATCGACGGGTCGGGCCCGTAATCCAAGCCTGACCCACCACCGGGCCCGCGCCCCCTCCGGGAGGCAACGGCCCTTCGTACTCCGTCGCCGGAACCGGTCCCACCGGCCACCGGCACCAGGACGCCGCCCCCCGGCGACGTCACCCCCACTCCGCGCACGCGCCGCCCCCCCCGGGCGGCGCAGGGGACCCAGGCCCCACCGGTGAACGGCGCCGGCCGGCCGCCCCCGCGCTCCACGCACCACACGAACGAGGAAAACGCCGTGGCACATCTCAGCGTCGAGATGCTGGCAGCGGACGCGACCGAGCCCATCACCTCGGCCGGTCATGCGCAGCTGGGCATCGCCGTCCTGGCGGGCATCGCCGTCATCGTCCTGCTCATCACCAAGTTCAAGCTGCACGCCTTCCTGTCCCTGATCATCGGTTCGCTGGTGCTCGGGGCGGTCGCGGGCGCGCCGCTGGACAAGCCCATCGCCAGCTTCTCGTCCGGACTGGGGTCCACGGTCTCCGGTACGGGCATCCTGATCGCGCTCGGCGCGATCCTGGGCAAACTGCTCGCCGACTCCGGAGGCGCGGACCAGATCGTCGACACGATCCTGGCGAAGTCCAGCAAACGGGCGATGCCCTGGGCGATGGTGCTCATCGCCTGCGTCGTCGGGCTCCCGATCTTCTTCGAGGTCGGCATCGTCCTGCTGATCCCGGTCGTCCTGCTGGTCGCCAAGCGCGGCGGCTTCTCGCTGATGCGGATCGGCATCCCGGCGCTGGCCGGTCTGTCCGTCATGCACGGCCTGATCCCGCCGCACCCCGGCCCGCTGGTCGCGATCGACGCGGTGGGCGCCAACCTGGGCATCACCCTCGCGCTGGGCGTGATCGTCGCCATCCCGACGGCGATCGTCGCCGGTCCGCTGTTCTCCCGCTACGCGGCCCGCTGGGTGGACATCGAGCCGCCGCAGTCGATGGTCCCGCAGCGCGCCTCGGACGACCTGGACCGGCGGCCCAGCTTCGGCATCACCGTCGCCACCGTCCTGCTGCCGGTCGTCATGATGCTGGCCAAGGCGCTCGTCGACATCATCGTGGACGACCCCAAGGACCTCACCCAGCGGATCTTCGACGTGGTCGGCTCGCCGATGATCGCGCTGCTCACCGCCGTGATCGTGGCCATGTTCACGCTCGGCCGGGCGGCCGGGTTCACCAAGGGCCGCACCGCCACCACCGTCGAGAAGTCGCTCGGCCCGATCGCCGGCGTGCTGCTGATCGTCGGCGCCGGCGGCGGGTTCAAGCAGACGCTGGTGGACGCCGGGGTCGGCAAGATGATCCTGGAGGTCTCGCAGGGCTGGCACATCTCCGCGCTGCTGCTGGCCTGGCTGATCGCGGTCGCCATCCGGCTCGCGACCGGCTCGGCGACGGTGGCCACCATCTCGGCCGCGGGCCTGGTCGCGCCGCTGGCCGCCGACATGAGCACCACGCACGGTGCGCTGCTGGTGCTGGCCATCGGTTCCGGTTCGCTCTTCTTCAGCCATGTGAACGACGCCGGGTTCTGGATGGTCAAGGAGTACTTCGGCATGAACGTCGGCCAGACGCTCAAGACCTGGTCGGCGCTGGAGACGATCATCTCGGTCATGGGCATCGTGTGCGTGCTGCTGCTGTCGCTGGTGCTGTAGCGGCCTGCCCTGAGCGGTGATCGAGCGCCCCGGTGAGGATTCGTCCTCGCCGGGGCGCTTGTCTTTTCCGGTGTCCTGGCGAGGATTCCCCCCGCCGGGGCGCTCGGCGTTCGGGCGGGTGGCGGTCCGTGGTTACGCCACGTTCGCCACCGCGCCCGAGCCCGTCGGCACGCCCACGGCGCGCAGCGCGGCGGGCAGGTCGCGGGCGTCGTGGGTGGCGCAGGCGAGGTAGCCGTCCGGGCGGACCAGGAACAGGCCCTCGCCGTAGGCCCGCCGCGCGTGCCCGTCGGTGTCGATCAGGTCGGTGGCGACCGGGTTGGTGGTGACCAGGTCGGTGGCGGGCAGGCCGGCGCCGACCGGTTCGGCGCCCCCCGCCGCCCCGACCCGGTACGTGCGCACCAGCTCCGCCGCCTCGCCGTCCAGGGCCGGCGGCTCGGCGTCGCCCACCGCGAGCAGCGTGAAGTGCGGGCCACGGAAGACGTCGAAGAGGCGGACGGGCGTGCCGTCCGGCGCGGTGCAGGGGGCGTCGGGGGCCCGGTCGCCGGCCCGGGCGACGCCGTCCGGGAGGGGGTGGCGGTGTTCGGCGGTCAGGGGGCTGTCGGGGTAGCCGACGTCGAGCTGGTGCAGTTCCCGGCCGCGCCGCATCTCCTGGGTGCGGTGCAGGCGGCTGCTGGTGTCGAGGATGCGGGCGGCGATGGGCAGCCGCTCGGCCTCGTACGTGTCGAGCAGGGCGTCGCCGGCGCCGTGCCGGAGGACCTGGGCCAGCTTCCAGCCGAGGTTGTAGGCGTCCTGGACGCTGGTGTTCAGGCCCTGGCCCCCGGCGGGGGAGTGGATGTGCGCCGCGTCGCCGGCGAGGAAGACCCGGCCGACGCGGAAGCGGTCGGCCATCGCGGCGCGCGGCCGGAAGACCGAGGTCCAGCGGACCTCGGTGATCTGGTCGGCGGTCAGGTGGGTGCGCGCGGCGAGCAGCGCGCGCACGCCCTCGGGCGAGGTGTCGGGCTCGGCGTCCAGCCCCTCGAAGCCGCAGACGGACTGGAAGAGGTCGGTGCCGGCCAGCGGCAGCAGGGCGGCGAACACGCCGGTGGACCGGGACCACATGTGCCAGTTGTCCCGGTCGAGGCCGGTGATCCGGACGTCGGCGAGGAGCATGGTGTGCGCCGTCACGGCCTGCCCGGCCATGCCGATGCCGAGCGCCTTGCGGACGGTGCTGCGCCCGCCGTCGGCGGCGACGAGGTACCGGGCGCGCACGGTGCGGGTCGTGCCGTCCGCCTGTGTGAGGAGAGCGCTGACGCCCCGCTCGTCCTGCGTGAACGACTCCAGTGCGGCGCCGAGGGTGACCGACCCGCCGAGTTCCCGCAGCCGGTCGTGCAGCAGTTCCAGGTTGCGCCACTGCGGGAGCATCCAGGGGGTGCCGAAGGGCGCGGACGGGGTCGGCTCGACCTCTTCGATCATCGCCCGCTCCGCGACCTTGCGGCCGTCCTCCCATACGGCGATCTTCGGGTACCGGCCGCCGGCCGCCCGCATGGCCGCCAGCAGGCCGAGGTCCTCGTACACCTCCTGGGTGCGCGGCTGGAGGCCGGTGCCGCGGGCGCCCTGGGACAGCCGGTCCGCCCGCTCGGCGACGAGGGCGCGTACCCCGCGCCGGGCGAGGTCGATGGCGAGGACGAGACCGGTCGGCCCGGCGCCCGCTATCAGGACGTCGGTGTCGAAGGAGGGATCGGCGGAGGCGGCGACGTTTCCGGGCAGGGTGGCGGACGAGTCCTTAACGTTGTTAAGTGCCATGTTTCCGAGCATGGCTTTAACGGTGTTAAGTTGTCAACGTGGGAACGCGACTGGACCGGAAACAGGTAGTGGAGACAGCGCTGCGGCTGCTGAACGACGTGGGGCAGGAGGGGCTCACGCTGCGCCGTATCGCCACCGAGCTGAACGTCCAGGCGCCCGCCCTGTACTGGCACTTCAAGAACAAGCAGGAACTGCTGGACGAGATGGCCAGCGAGATGTACCGGCGGATGACCGGCCCGATGCTCGGGGAGGACTTCGGCGCCCAGGGCTGGCGCGCGCAGCTCGCCGAGACCGCCCGCCGCCTGCGGGCCGAACTCCTCCGCTACCGCGAGGGCGCCAAGATCTTCAGCGGCACCCGAATGTCCCCGGAGGTCTCCTACGAGCCCCTGGAACGCATGCTGGGGCTCCTGGTGTCGGCGGGTTTCACGCCGCGCGGCGCCGTCCGCGCGTGGTTCACCGCGTACAGCTTCGTCGTCGGCTTCGTGATCGAGGAGCAGTCCGTGCACCCGATGCCGGGCGAGCGCGACCCGGCGTACGACCTGGAGGAGCGGGAGCGACGGCTGGCCGACCTCCCGCTCAGCAGGGAGGCCGGGCCGACGATGTTCGACGACTTCGACCAGGGCTTCGAGGAGGGGCTGCGCATCGTCCTCGCGGGGATCGAGGCGACGAAGGGCGGGGAGGGCTGACCTGGGGGTTTACCGGGGGCAAGCCAGGGGGCCTGTCAGGGATGCCCCGGAGACGGCTCGGGGTTTCCCGAAGGCGTGACGGGGGCTCGTCAGGGGTGCTCCCGGAGGCGGCCCGGGCTTCCCGGGGGCGGACGTGCCGTCGCCCCCGGGCGGGCGCCCTCACCCCTTCCCCGCCACCGCCCGCTTCAGCACCGGCGTCAGCGGCCGTTCCACCCACCGGTGCATCACCCACGCCAGCAGCAGCATCCCGCCGACGGTCAGCGCGAGGGTGGCGGACGAGGACAGGCCCAGCCCCTGGTGCAGGGCCTGCACCACGACCCAGCCCAGGTGCTCGTGCACGAGGTAGAACGGGTACGTCAGGGCGCCCGCGACCGTCAGCCAGCGCCAGTTGGCCCAGTCGAACTTCCCCAGCGCGATGAGGACGACCAGCAGGAACCCGACCGTGACGACGGCGATGATGCCGACCGCGGACCGGTAGGAGAAGGCGTTCGCGGTGGGCGGGTGCCACAGGCCCGCGACCGCCTCGTGCTGGCCGATCAGCCAGCTCACGCCGACGATGGCCCAGGCGATGGGGTCCTTCGCGCCGTAGCGGTGCAGCAGGTAGATCCCGATGCCGCCGATGAAGAACGGCGCGTACTCCGGCATCAGGACCAGGTCCAGCGCCGGAACGTGCGCGGCCTTGGCGAGCGCGGCGGCCAGCGTCCAGCCCGCGCAGAACAGCACGACCCGCCGCCGGGTGGCCCCCGGCAGGATCACGCACAGCGCGAACAGCGCGTAGAAGCGCATCTCGGCCCACAGCGTCCAGCACACGCCCAGCACCCGCTTGGCGCCCAGCGGCTGCTGGAGCATCGTCAGGTTCGTCAGCACATCGCTGGGACCGAGCGCCTTGAAGGCCACCCACGGCAGCGCGAAGACCGCCGTGACCAGCAGGATCGCCACCCAGTACGCCGGGTAGAGCCGGGATACGCGGGAGGCGATGAAGGCGCGCAGCGTCCGTCCCCAGCCGCTCATGCAGATGACGAAGCCGCTGATGACGAAGAAGATCTGCACGCCCAGGCACCCGTACGCGAACAGCACGGACGCCGTGGGGAACTGCTGGGACGGGGACGAGCCCCAGGCCGTCGCGATCTCGCCGCCCCGCCCGCCCAGGTGGTACAGCGCGACCATCAGGGCGGCGATCAGCCGCAGCCCGTCCAGCGCGCGCAGCCGGGACGGGCGCCTGGCCCGGGGCGCGGGGACGCCGGGCAGCGCCGGGGCGGCCGGGGCCGTGCCGTCCAGCACCGCCGTGCCCCGGCCGGCCGCGTGCCCGTCGGCGCCGGGTCTCTCGGGCGGCAGCGGAGCGCTCATCGCGAGGTCGCGCCCTTCTTGATGCGGCGCTGGACCGCGCGGGCCCGCCGCGCCACCCGCCGCACGGCCGGGTTGCGCGGGATGAACGACAGGTGGGACGGGATCGCGCCGGGCAGCGCCAGCGCGGTCAGCCGGCGGCGCTTGAAGTAGCGCCGGGTGCGCTCGTTCAGGTGCGCGGCCAGGAAGCGTTCGGCGGCCGGGCGCAGCTCGGGGTGGAGCTCGTGCTGCATGGCGTAACCGACCGCCGTGAGCAGTCCGTTGAGGCGCTCGACGGGCATGGGGCGCGGGGTGCCGCGGTCGGCGACGTCCGGGACCAGCGCGTCGACGATGGTGACGGGGACCCGGTTGCTGTTCTGGTACGGCGCGAGGCGCTCCAGCAGCAGCTCCGTGCCGACCCGTGCGGTGGGCAGGCCGTAGAAGGTCGAGGCGGTCAGCAGCGCGGTGGAGAAGCAGCCGACGACGAGGGCGGGGCGGGCCCGCTGGTAGACGACCTCCGCCAGGACCGGCGTGTCCAGCACGGTCAGCTCCGCGCCCAGCGCCTCGGCCTCCCGCTCCAGCATCTCCGACCAGCGGGCGGGCGCGGAGGGGTGCGGCTTGAAGACCACCGTGCGGTGCCCGCGCCGGACGGCGCCCCGCAACATCCGGACGTGCAGGTTCTCCTCTTCCTCGGGGGTGAGGATGTTCAGCGCGGACAGGTACTGGCCGAGCAGCAGCGCGGCGCCCTCGGGAACGTCCAACGCGCCCGTGGCCTCGGCCAGTTCGCCGAGCACCTTGAGGAAGGCGTCCCCCGCCACGGTCCGCGCGCCCACCCCGAACTCGGTGAGCAGCAGCGGCTTCAGGCCGGGCACCAGGTCCAGGTGCAGCAGCCGGCGCACCCGCGTGCCCACGAGCGGGTCGAGCTTGTCGCGGGTGGGCCCGTAGCTCATCAGCCCGTCCGCGTACACCTCGATCGGCGCGTCCTGGAAGATCCGCACCACCGCCTGCGCCGGGTTGACCTGCAAGGACTCCACGACGAGCTCGATGTCGTCGTCACCCAGGCCCCACAGCAGCCGCAGGTGCCGCTCCCACAGCGGCGCGTCGTCGGCGCGCGGCGACCAGCCGCCGGGGTGGAAGGGGCGGATCGTCTCGTTCCAGGACACCACTTGGTCGAACCGGGCGCGCAGCGGAGCGAAACCGGGTGCCGCGTCCATCCCCGGGGTGGTCTCCGGGATCGCCGCGTTGTTGGCGACCAGCAGGACGCGGCGGTCGGCCGCCGGGAAGCGGCCGGTGTCCAGGGCGGCGGCGAGCGTGGCGCCGCCGTACAGGGTGGAGGCGAGGAAGATCTGCGTGCGGGCACGCTTCCCGGCCGTGTCGCGGGTGGGCATCAGGCCGCCGCCTCCCCGGTGACGGGGCGGCGGCGCAACCGCCGCAGCCGCGTCGCGCGCTGCGTGTCCATCGAGTTCAGTGCTCTTTCCAGTACGTCCTGGGGCATCCGGCGCAGCGCCGCGGCGCTGGAGATGCGCAGTTGCTTGGCGACCTGCGGTTCGAAGCGTTCGATCGAGCCGAGGTGGTGCGCGATGATCGCGCAGTAGGTGCGGACGGCCTTGGGCATCAGCCGGTCCGCGTCCCGGTCCTTCGCCGTCTCGTCGAGCACCTGGTCGAAGGCGCGCAGGAAGTCCAGCTGCCGCACGTCACCGGTCTGGGTCAGCGACGAGGCGACGCCGCGCCGGTAGAAGACGCCGAGCAGACCGACGATCGCCATGGACTCCGCCTCGCGGTGCAGCCGCCAGATCCACGGCCGGTCCTCGGCGGTGCGCAGCCCGTGCGGGAAGTGCAGCAGCCCGTCCTCCAGCAGCCGGCGGTGGTAGATCCCGGCCCAGGCGTACGGGTAGTCGACGGACGTCGAGCGGTCGGCGGGCAGGATCAGCTCGCGCGGGTTCAGGACGACGCCGCGCCTGCCGTGCGGCACCCGGCGGATCGTCCGGGCGCGGGCGGTGCACTGGACGTGGTCGGTGCGCAGGAAGTCGCACCCCAGCTCCTCCATCGCGGCCACCAGCCGCGGGTAGTAGCCGGGCGCGAGCCAGTCGTCCCCGTCCAGGAACGTCAGGTACCGGCCGCGGGCGGCGTCCAGTCCGGTGTTGCGCGCGGTGGCCAGCCCGCCGTTCCGCTCGTGCCGCAGCAGCCGGGCGCCCGGCAGCTCCCGCTCGGCGCGTTCCAGGATGCGCAGGGTCTCATCCCGGGAACAGTCTTCGACCAGCAGGAACTCGATGTCCTCGCGGGCGTTGGACGCGAGGCTCCTGAGGGTGTCGGGCGCGTATGTCTGCACGTTGAAGAACGGCACGATGACGGAGAGCTTGACCACCCGCGTGACGTTAGGCGGCCTTCCCGGCATCCGTCTTGACGGGCCGCCGACCTGGGCGTGAACGGCGCGTGGCGGGATGGTGAACCGGCCGTCCCCCAGGGCCGGTTCGCTGATCGTCGATGTTCTGTTAACCCGCTGTTGCGACGTGGTTGGCCCACTGAACGAAATGCCTTCCTAGCGTCGTTGACGTGCCATCACGTACCACTCCCCAGCCGCGCGTCGCGGTGCTCGCCGACTCGGACACCCGCTGGAAATGGGGCGCCCTGACGGCGTCCCGCATCCAGTCGGAACCGTCCCTGGACGGCTTCCTGCTGCGTGGGCGCGCCACCCCCACGGTCCGCCAGCTCGACGAGGTCGGCGCCCGTGCGGACGCGCTGCGCGAGATCCGCGCCGTCGACTTCGTGCGGACGGTGGACCGCGCGGCGTACGACGTGGTGGTGCTGGCCTGCGTGGGCGGCGCGGTCCAGGCGGTGCTGCACGGCCTGGCGCGCGCCTGGGAGGGCGCCGAGCGCCGCCCCGTCGTCGTCACCGGCTACGTGGGCGTGGTGTACGAGAAGCTCGCGGACGGGCTGCTGCTGCGGCACGGCGCGGACGTGGTGCTCGCCAACTCCCGGCACGACGCCGAGCGGTTCCGCGCGGTGTACGAGGGCGTGGGCGCGGACGCGGGCAGCGTCGTCGAGTGCGCGCTGCCCTTCCTGGGCGGCGCGCCGTACGAGCGCGAACACGCCCCGTACACGGTGGTGTTCGCCGCCCAGCCGTCCGTGCCCGAGCGCCGCGAGGACCGCGTGTACCTGCTGCGCCGGGCGGTCCAGCACGCCCGCCGGCACCCGGACCGCGAGGTGCTGATCAAGCTCCGCAGCAAGCCCGGCGAGCACACCACGCACATCGAGGAACTCCCGTACCAGAAGCTCGCCGCCCGCGTCCCCGGCGGCCTGCCCCCCAACTGCCGCCTGGTGTACGGGAACATGGGCGAGGTCCTGGACCGCACCGACCTGCTGGTGACGGTCAGCTCCACGGCCGCCCTGGAATCCCTGCACCGAGGCATCCCGACGGCTGTCCTGACCGACCTCGGCATCCGCGAGGTGCTGGGCAACCATCACTTCCTCGGGTCCGGGTGCCTGGCGTCCTGGGACGACCTGGACGCGGGGCACCGGCCGGTGCCGGACGCGGGGTGGCTGGCCCGGCAGGGCGTGGGGGCGGCTCCGGTGGCGGAGGGGGAGCGGGACGGGGCGGAGTCGGTGGCTGCCGGGCCGGGCCCGGCGGGCGCCGAGGTGGCCGGCGGTGCCGGGGCGTCCGGGTCGTCCGGGGCGTCCGGGTCGTCCGGAACGGCGCGCGCCGGAGTGCACGCCGCCGCGTACGCCAGCGCCTTCGACGCCGCGCGCGCCCGCGTGGACGCCCTGCGCACGGCGGACCGGCTGCCCCCGCTCGCGCCGTACTACACGGCGCGCACCGCCCCCGGCTACCTCCCCGGCATCCTCGCCCGGCACGGCCTGGACCCCAAGGGTGACCCGCTGCCTGGCTACGAGGAGACGGACGACGAGGCGCCCGGCGGGCTGCGCCGGGTGGCCCGCGACACCGTGCGCGAGGCCGCGCGGGGGGCCTACCGGCACGGGGTGCAGCGGGTGGCGCCGGTCATCCGGCGGTGGGGGCAGCTGTGAGGCCGTTCGCCGGGGCGTCGGGTGCGGCCCTTCCGTCTGCCGCGTCCCCGATCGCCGCTTCGTTGTCTGCCGCGTCTCCGGCCGTCGCTTTCTCGTCTGCTGTGTTCACGGCCCCGGCTTCCTCGTCTGCTGTGTCCACGGTCCCCACTTCCTCGTCTGCTGTGTTCACGGCCGTCGCGCCTGTGCCGTCCGGGGCGGCCGACCTTCCGTCGGAGGGCGCACCCGTGAGCCCGTCCGCTGCCTCTCCGCTGTCTGAGGCCGCCGTTCCCCCGGTCGTCGCGCCCGTGTCGTCCGGGGCTGCCGATCTTCCGCCGGAGGGCGCACCCGTAAGCCCGTCCGCCGCCTCCCCGCCGCCCGGGTCCGCCGTCCCCTCGTCGTCCGCCGCGTCCCCGCCGCCCCGGGCCGCGCTCTCCCCGTCCGTTCGCCCCCGGAGCCCCCGTGGCACCCGGAAGGAGCCCGACATGCCGTCCGACCCGCAACCGTCCCCGAGCCCGCACGCCTCCGCCGCGGACCGGCCCACCGTCGTGGCCGTCATCCCGGCCCGCGGCGGCTCCAAGGGCGTGCCCGCCAAGAACCTCGCCACCGTCGGGGGCGTGCCGCTGATCGCCCGCGCGGTGCGCGCGTGCCGGGGCGCGCGGCTGGTCACCGACGTGGTGGTCTCCACCGACGACGCGGGGATCGCCGCCGCGGCGCGCGGCGCGGGCGCGGTGGTCATACGCCGGCCCGCGGACATCGCGGGCGACACCGCGACCAGCGAGGCGGCGGTGCTGCACGCCATGGACGCGTACGAGAGCGAGCACGGCGCCCGGGTGGACGCGGTCCTGCTGGTGCAGTGCACCAGCCCCTTCCTGGACCGCGCCGACATCGACGGGGTCGCCGCGGCGGTCGTGGAGGGCGGCGCGGACAGCGCGCTGACCGTCGCCCCCTTCCACGGCTTCGTCTGGCGGGACGCGGCGGACGACGCGGACGCGGGGGTGCCCGGCCCGCGCACGGCCGCAGAGGGGGACGGTGCCCAGGCGACCGACGGCGCGGCCCCAGCAGGGAACACCGCCCCGGCCCCCGGCGCCGTGGCGACCGGCACCGCCCCCGGCGGCTACGGCGTCAACCACGACAAGTCCTTCCGCCCCCGCCGCCAGGACCGCCCGCAGGACCTGCTGGAGACCGGCGCCGCCTACGCCATGGACGCCGCCGGCTTCCGCGCCGCCCGCCACCGCTTCTTCGGCCGCACCGAACTCGTCCGCACCGACCCCGCGCGCGTCCTGGAGATCGACGACCCGCACGACCTGGCCCGCGCCCGCGCGCTGGCGCCCCTCCTGGACACCGTTCCCGGCCACGACGGGAGCCCGGCCCGGCCCGCCACCCTGCCGACCCGCGAGGATGTCGACGCGGTGGTCCTGGACTTCGACGGCACCCAGACCGACGACCGGGTGCTGATCGACGCCGACGGCCGCGAACTGGTCGCCGTGCACCGGGGCGACGGGCTGGGCGTCGCGGCGCTGCGCAACGCCGGGCTGCGGCTGCTGATCCTGTCCACCGAGCAGAACCCGGTCGTCGCCGCGCGGGCCCGCAAGCTCAAGGTGCCCGTCCTGCACGGCATCGACCGCAAGGACGTCGCGCTCAAGCAGTGGTGCGCGGACGAGGGCGTCGACCCCGAGCGCGTGCTCTACGTCGGCAACGACGTCAACGACCTGCCGTGCTTCGGCCTGGTGGGCTGGCCGGTGGCGGTCGCCGACGCGCACGACGTGGTGCGCGGCGCCGCCCGCGCCGTCACCACGAAGCCCGGCGGTGACGGCGCGATCCGCGAACTCGCCGGCTGGCTCCTCGGCCCGTCCCTGTGACCCGCCGCCGCACCCCGTCCCCGTAACCCCGGCCCGTCGGCCCGTCCGGCGGACCACCGACGAACCGCCCCGCGGGCACCGACGAACCGCCCCTCGCACGGACCCGCGAACCGGACCGCCCTCGTGCGGACCCACGAACCGAACCGCCCCTCACGGCGGACCCACGAACCACCCACCGCACCACCCGACGACCCCACCGATAAGGAACCTTCCGCCATGACCAGCACCACGCGCCTGCGCACCCTCGGCGAGCAGACGGTCGGCCCCGGCCACCCCGTCTACGTGACCGGCGAGATCGGCATCAACCACAACGGCGACCTGGAGAACGCGTTCGCGCTGATCGACGCCGCCGCCGACGCCGGCTGCGACGCGGTGAAGTTCCAAAAGCGCACCCCGGAGATCTGCACCCCGCGCGACCAGTGGGACATCGAGCGCGACACCCCCTGGGGCCGCATGACCTACATCGACTACCGCCACCGCGTGGAGTTCGACGAGGACGGCTACCGCGCCATCGACGAGTACTGCAAGAAGCGGAACATCGCCTGGTTCGCCTCTCCCTGGGACGTGGAGTCCGTCGCCTTCCTGGAGAAGTTCGACGTGCCCTGCTACAAGGTCGCCTCCGCGTCCCTGACCGACGACGAGCTGCTGCGCGCGATGCGCGCCACCGGCCGCACCGTCATCCTGTCCACCGGCATGTCCACCCCCAAGCAGATCCGGCACGCCGTCGAGGTGCTGGGCAGCGACAACATCGTCCTGTGCCACGCCACCTCCACCTACCCGGCCAAGGCCGAGGAGCTCAACCTGCGGATGATCCACACCCTGCAGGCCGAGTACCCCAACGTGCCCATCGGCTACAGCGGCCACGAGACCGGCCTCCAGACCACCCTGGCCGCCGTCGCCCTCGGCGCCACCTTCGTGGAGCGCCACATCACCCTCGACCGCGCCATGTGGGGCTCGGACCAGGCCGCCTCCGTCGAGCCCGGCGGCCTGGCCCGCCTGGTCCGCGACATCCGCATCATCGAGGAGTCCCTGGGTGACGGCGTCAAGAAGGTGTACGAGAGCGAGCTGGGCCCGATGAAGAAGCTGCGCCGGGTCGCGGGCGTGGTGGCCGAGACCGAGGCCGCCGGTGCCGACCGCGAGCCGGTCTCGGTGTGACGGCCCGAGGGACGGGACGGACACCGTGAGCTCATTCGACGGGGTCGCGGACCCGCCCCGGGAGACGGGGAGCCGTCTCCCGGGGGCGTCCCGGCCCGCCACCGCGCCGGCCCGCGATCCGGCCGGCGCCCCCGCGCGCGCCCCCGCCACGGCGGCGCGCGCCCCTGACGGCCCGGCCGGTGCCCCCGGCACCGCCCCGGACCGTGCCCCGCACACCGACCTGCGTCCCGGCCCGGCCCACGCCTCCCCGGACCGCACCCCGGAGCCCCGGCCCGCCACCGCGCCGTCCCCCGAGCCGGACGCCTCCCCGGCCCCCGGCCCGCGCACCGCCCCGGAGGCCTGGGCCCGCACCACCCCGGACCGCGCCCCCGAGCTGGGCGCCGCGAAGTCCGGCTCGGACACCCTCGCCTTCGTCGAGAGCCCGGTCCAGCTCCTGAACGTCCTGGAGTGGATCCACGCCGCGCGGGCCACCTCCGTCACGGTCGTGGTGCTCTCGCCGCACGACCCCATGTCTCGCGGCCAGCTCCGCAGGATGGCCGAACTCGCCCGCCAGGACGGCTGCGCGGTCCGCTGGGAGGACGCGCGCGGCGGGATGAGCGCGCCGGCGCTCACCATCGGCGGCCTCGCGCCCCGGCTGCGCCGCGCCCGCCGCATCGTCATCGGCGACCCGTTCTCCCGTTACGTGCAGCTCCTGCTGACCCTGGCCCGGGCCCGGGAGCTGGTGGTGGTCGACGACGGGACGGCCACGATGGAGTTCGTCAAGCAACTGTCGGGCGGCGAACGGCTGGTGCGCTGGCACCGGCGCGGGGGCGGGCGCGACGTGCGGGACCTGGTCTTCGCGCCGTTCACCGCGACCGCGCGCCGTCGGCTCACGCCCGCGCGCGAAGGCGGCGGGCGCGCCGTCGGCCTCTTCACGTCCATGCCGGTGCAGGCCCCGCCGGGCGTGGAGGTCACCCGCAACACCTTCGCCTGGACCCGCGAGCGCTTCGGGCCGCCGCTGCTGACGCGGGGCACCGACATCGTCGGCACGTCCCTGGTGGAGACCGGTGTCGTGGACGGCGACCGCTACCTGGAGGCGGTCCGCGCGCTGGCCGGCACCCACCACGCCACCCGCTACTTCGCGCACCGCCGGGAGAGCGCCGAGAAGCTGCACCGCCTGGCGGCCGTGACCGGCCTGGAGGTCGTCCGCCCGGACCTGCCCCTGGAACTCATCGCGCGGCGCGGCCCGATCGGGCGGCTGATCCTCAGCTTCCCGTCCACCGTGGTCCACACGCTGCCGCTCGCGCTCGTCGGCACCGACGTCAAGGTCGCGGTCTGCGACGTCGATCCGTCCTGGCTGACGAGCAAGGCGTCGCCGCGCGCGGAGGGCTTCCTCTCCGGCGTCACGGACACCGCGCGGGACGCCCACCGGCTGGACCGCACGGCACTCGCGCCGCGGTGGGCGGCCGGCTGACGGCCGGGCGGCGCCGCCCCGTACGGCCGGGCACGCCGCGGGGGACGGCCGGGGCGGCGCCGCCGCGCGCCGGGGGCGCGAACCTCCGCGCACACGGGCACAGGTTTCCGCATATACGGGCACGGATTTCCGCGTACACGGGCGCGGTTCTCGCACGAGGGGACGATGCGAGTACCCCCTCCAGAGCGAAACCTCTACGAATACCCCGTTGATGAGTCACCTATGCGCCGGGCGGCCTAGATCTCCTTCCCCTATCGGGCTGAACTTTTGTTGTTCGAGGGACAGTTGCCCTCGCACGCCCCGTACCCTTCAACGGGTGAACGACGTGAGGTCCCACGAATCCGAAGTCGAATCCGAAGCCGAAGACGCCTCTGCCGGGGAAGCGCTGCCCGGCGCGCTGCCAGAGGAACTGCGCGCCGAACTCGTCGCCTTCCGGCGCGACTTGCACATGCACCCGGAGCTGGGCGGCCAGGAGTTCCGCACCACCGCCGCTCTCAAGGCCCGGCTGGAGCGCGCGGGCCTGGAACCCCGCGTCCTCGACACGGGCACGGGCCTCATCTGCGACATCGGCACGGACCCGAGCGCGCCCCGCCCGGGGTCCCCCGCGCCCGGCGCCGCCGACGCGGACGGCGCGCGGCCCATGCTCGCGCTCCGCGCGGACATCGACGGCCTGCCCATCCCGGACACCAAGACCGTCGGCTACCGCTCCACCATCCCCGACCGCGCGCACGCCTGCGGCCACGACGTGCACACCACCGTCGTCCTCGGCGCCGGCCTGATCCTCGCCGGCCTGGCCCGCGCGGGCCGGCTGCCGCATCCGGTCCGGCTGATCTTCCAGCCCGCCGAGGAGGTGCTGCCCGGCGGCGCCACCGACGCCATCGACTGCGGGGTGCTCAAGGGCGTGGGCCGCATCCTGGCCGTGCACTGCGACCCGCGGGTGGACGTCGGCCGGATCGGGCTGCGCACCGGCGCCATCACCTCCGCCTGCGACCGGCTGGAGATCGAGCTGCGCGGCCCCGGCGGGCACACCGCGCGCCCGCACCTGACCACCGACCTGGTCACCGCCACCGCCCGGGTCGCGGTGGACGTCCCCTCGCTGCTCTCCCGCCGGGTGGACTCGCGCGGCGGGATGGCCGTCACCTGGGGCCGGCTGCGCACCGGCCACACCTGCAACGTCATCCCGCAGGTCGCCGAACTGGCCGGGACGGTCCGCTGCCTGGACCTGTCGGTGTGGCGCACCGCGCCGGAGATGCTGCAGGCCGCGGTGGAGGAGGTGGCCGCGCTGTACGGGGCGACCGCGCAGACCCAGTACTTCCGCGGGGTGCCGCCGGTGGTCAACGAGGCGTCGATGGTGCAGCTGCTGCACGACGCGATGGCGGCCCGGCGCGGCCCGCACGCCGTCGAGGACACCGACCAGTCCCTCGGCGGCGAGGACTTCTCCTGGTATCTGGAGGAGGTCCCCGGCGCGATGGCCCGGCTGGGGGTGCGGGAGATCGGCGACACCGCCCGGCGTGACCTGCATCGTGGTGATTTCGACGTGGACGAGCGCGCGATCCAGGTCGGCGTCGAGCTGTTCACCGCGGCGGCGCTGCTCGACCGCAACCCTGTGTGAGGGCACAGGTCAAGTCCAGTTCACGACGATCCGATAACGGCTTACAGACACCCCTTTATCTGGCATCTACGCGCGTTACGATGCGGCCGAATCAGCGCCAATGGTGGCGCTACGAGTCGAAGGGGTCCTCGTGCGCCGGGTATCCAAGATCACCGCTGCGGGCATAGCCACCGCGGCCCTCACCGTTTCGCTCTCCGCCTGTGGCGCTTCCTCCACGGAGGCCGGCGGCAAGGACAAGGGCGTCGGCCTCGCCTTCGACGTCGGCGGCCGGGACGACCACTCGTTCAACGAGGCCGCGGCGCGGGGTGTGGACAAGGCCGAGAAGGAGCTCGGCGTCTCGTCGAAGATGATGACCGCCAAGAACGGCGAGACCGAGGCCGACCGCGAGCAGCGGCTGACCTCGCTCGCCCAGGCGGGCTACAACCCCGTCATCGGCGTGGGCTTCAACTACGGCAAGTCCATCAACAAGGTCGCGGCCAAGTTCCCGAACGTCACCTTCGGCGTCGTGGACTCCACCTCGCAGACCAAGAACGTCGTGGGCATGGTCTTCGCCGAGCACGAGGGCTCCTACCTGGCGGGCGTCGCCGCGGCGCTGAAGAGCAAGACGCACAAGGTCGGCTTCATCGGCGGCGTGAACAACGCGCTGATCCAGAAGTTCCAGGCGGGCTTCGAGCAGGGCGTCGCGGACACCGACCCCAAGGCGAAGATCACCTCGGAGTACCTGTACGCCAACGACGACAAGGGCTTCAACGACCCGGCCGCCGCCAAGGGCAAGGCCAAGGGCATGCTCGACAGCGGCATCGACGTGATCTACACCGCCGCGGGCCAGTCCGGCAACGGCGCCATCGAGACCGTCGCGGGCAAGAAGGGCACCTGGGCGATCGGCGTCGACTCCGACCAGCACGAGCAGCCCGGCCTGGCGCAGTACAAGAACTCCATCCTCACCTCGGTCGTCAAGAACGTCGACGTGGCGGTCTTCGACCTCGTCAAGAGCGTCAAGGACAAGAAGCCCCTGAGCGGCAACAAGAACTACACGCTCAAGGAGAACGGCGTCCGCCTGACCACCTCCGGCGGGTTCATCGACGACATCCAGGCCAAGATCGAAGAGGCCCGGAAGAAGGTCGCGGAGGGCAAGGTCACGGTCCGCGAGACCCCGGCCAAGTAACACGAGCGGATCCGGCGGGCGGTCCTCGCGGCCGTCCCGCCGGGCCGGTGACCGCGGCCCGGTGCCGCACCCGCCGGGCGCCCCGCCCGCGAAGCGACGCACCCGTCACGCGCGACGCGTCCGCACCCCGGCGCGGCCTTCTGCGAACGCCGGCACCCGGCTCACCGCGCCGACCGCGCCCGTCACCCGTACGAGTCCGCACCGGTCTCCGTACGGCGGCGCTCCCGCACCCGTACGACGACGGCCCCCGCCGCCGGGACCCGACCCGTATCCCCCGGTCGGACGGCCCGCCGCAGCGGAAGCGCCGGGCCGCGCCCCGGCCGTCAACCTCGTCCACGCCGGGCGTCAACACTACGCGCGTAGCGACGAGTTGCCGCGATATCGTCACCAACCGCTCCTCCTTACCCCTCCCTGTCCCTTCGAGGAGAGTGCGCCATCAAAGCGTCCAGCAGCCCTCAGGCCGGCAGTGCGTCCGCCGCCGCTCCCGCCGTCGTCCTGCGCGGGATCACCAAGCGGTTCCCGGGCGTCGTGGCCAACCACGACATCGACATCACCGTCCACCGCGGCACCGTCCACGCCCTGTGCGGCGAGAACGGCGCGGGCAAGTCCACCCTGATGAAGATCCTCTACGGCATGCAGAAGCCGGACGAGGGCACCATCACGATCGACGGCGAACAGGTCTCCTTCCACAGCCCCGCCGAAGCCATCGCGCGCGGCATCGGCATGGTGCACCAGCACTTCATGCTCGCCGACAACCTCACCGTCCTGGAGAACATCGTCCTGGGCGGCGAACGGCTGCACGGCATCGGCGGCAAGGCGCGCGCCGAGATCCTGCGGATCTCCGACCGGTACGGCCTGGGCGTGCGCCCGGACGTGCTGGTGGAGGACCTGGGTGTGGCCGACCGCCAGCGCGTGGAGATCCTCAAGGTCCTCTACCGGGGCGCCCGCACGCTCATCCTGGACGAGCCCACGGCCGTCCTGGTGCCGCAGGAGGTCGACGCGCTCTTCGCCAACCTGCGCGAGCTCAAGGCCGAGGGCCTGACCGTCATCTTCATCTCCCACAAGCTGGGGGAGGTGCTGTCGGTCGCCGACGACATCACCGTCATCCGGCGCGGCACCACCGTCGCGTCCGTCGAGCCGAGCGCGACCACCCCCAAGCAGCTCGCGGAGCTGATGGTCGGCAGCGAACTGCCCTCCCCGGAGACCCGCGAGTCCACCGTCACCGACGTCAAGATGCTGGAGGTCTCCGGCCTGCGGCTGGACGTCACCGACGCCGAGGGCGTGCGCCGCACCGTCCTGGACGACGTGTCGCTGACGATCCACAAGGGCGAGGTCCTGGGCATCGCGGGCGTCGAGGGCAACGGCCAGGCCGAACTGGTCGAGGCCATCATGGGCATGCGCGACCCCGACGCCGGGACCGTCGTCCTGGACGGCACCGACATCAGCCGGCTGCCCACCCGCACCCGGCGCGAGGACGGCATCGGCTACATCCCCGAGGACCGGCACCGGCACGGCCTGCTGCTGGAGGCGCCCCTGTGGGAGAACCGCATCCTGGGCCACGTCACCGAGAAGCCCAACAGCAAGGGCCGGCTGCTGGACCTGAAGGCCGCGCGCGCCGACACCGAGCGGATCGTCGCCGAGTACGACGTGCGCACCCCCGGCATCGAGGTCACCGCGGCCTCGCTGTCCGGCGGCAACCAGCAGAAGCTGATCGTCGGCCGCGAGATGAGCCACGACCCGAAGCTCCTGATCGCCGCCCACCCCACCCGCGGCGTGGACGTCGGCGCGCAGGCGCAGATCTGGGACCAGATCCGCACCGCCCGCCGCGCCGGGCTGGCCGTCCTGCTGATCTCCGCCGACCTGGACGAGCTGATCGGCCTGTCGGACACCCTGCGGGTGATGTTCCGCGGCCGGCTGGTCGCGGACGCCGACCCCGCCACGATCACCCCGGAGGAGCTGGGCTCGGCGATGACCGGCGCCGCCTCCGGCCATCTGGAACACACCGAGGACGCGGCCCCGGAGGCCGCCGACGCGGACGAGCCGGGGAGCACCCCGGAGAAGGCCCCCGGGACCGGCGCCGCCAAGGCGTCCGGCACCGGCGGCCAGGACACCCCCGGGGACACCCCGGGCACTTCCGGGAAGGCCCCGGACTCCTCCGGGAAGACCCCGGACTCTCCCGGGAAGTCCCCGGACACGACTGAGGAAGGAGGCGCGTCCCAGTGAAGAAGCTGGACAAGAACAAGCTGATCCTGGGCATCGCCGCCCCCGTCCTGGCGATCGTCGCCGCCCTGGCCATCACCTCGGTGATCATCCTGGCGACCGGCAAGGACCCGTTCCACGCGTACGCGGTCATGGCCGACTTCGGCTCCAAGAGCGACAGCCAGGTCTGGATCATCAACAAGGCCGTCCCGTACTACCTGTCCGCGCTGGCCGTCGCCATCGGCTTCCGGATGAACCTGTTCAACATCGGCGTGGACGGCCAGTACCGCATCGCGGCGTTCTTCGCCGCCGTGGTCGGCGGCGCGCTGACGCTGCCCGGCTTCGTCCAGATCCCGCTGATCATCATCGTCGCGATGCTGGTCGGCTCGGTGTGGGCGGGGATCGCGGGTCTGCTGAAGACCACCCGCGGGGTCAGCGAGGTGATCACCACGATCATGCTGAACTCCATCGCCGCCGCCGTCATCGGCTACTTCCTCCAGGAAGGCCGCCTGGCGCAGAAGGACGGCAACCTCTTCCACACCCCGAACATCCCCGAGTCCAGCCACTTCTTCACGATCCCGACCACCCCCGCGCCCCTGGACGGCTTCGTCGTGATCGCGGCCGTCGTCGGCGTCGCGTACTGGTTCGTCCTCAACCGCACCCGCTTCGGCTTCGACCTGCGCACCGTCGGTATGTCCGAGTCCGCGGCGCAGGCCGGCGGCGTGAGCGTCAAGCGGATGGTCATCACCTCGATGCTGCTCTCCGGCGCCGCCGCGGGCCTGATCGGCATGCCCACCCTGCTCGGCGTCTCGTACAACTACGGCACCGACTTCCCCATCGGCATCGGCTTCACCGGCATCGCCATCGCGCTGCTGGGCCGCAACCACCCGGTGGGCATGGCCGCGGGCGCGCTCCTGTGGGGCTTCCTGGAGCGCACCGGCACCCAGCTCGAATTCGAGGACTACGAGCAGGAGATCGTCGGCGTCATGCAGGGCGTCATCGTCCTGTGCGTGGTGATCGCGTACGAACTCGTGCGCCGCTACGGCCTCAAGCTCCAGCAGCGGCGGGTCGGCGAGGAACTCGCCGCCCAGGCCCGCAAGACCGACAAGGCGGAGGTGTCCGCGTGAGCCAGAACCTCACGGCCACGGTCGGCAAGGACCCCGGCAACGGCAAGAACGGCACGACGGGGAAGAAGACCGGCAAGCTCGGACTCACCTACCCCAAGGTGCTGCTGATCATCTCGGGCGGGCTGATCCTGCTCTCCCTGCTGCGCGTGGTCACCGGCGCCAACGCGCTCACCGAGTCCGGCCAGTACACGGCGGCGCTCAACGCCGCCGTCCCGATCGGCCTGGCGGGCCTCGGCGGCCTGTGGGCCGAGCGCTCCGGCGTGGTCAACATCGGGCTCGAAGGCATGATGATGCTCGGCGCGTTCGCGGCCGGCGCGGTCGGCTGGCAGTACGGCCCGTGGGCCGCCGCGCTGGCCGGCGTCGTCGGCGGCGCGCTCGGCGGGCTGCTGCACGCCGTCGCCACCGTCACCTTCGGCGTGGACCACATCATCTCCGGCGTCGCGATCAACATCATGGCGCTCGGCCTGACGCAGTTCCTGGCCAAGCTGTGGTTCGGCGCGGAGGGCAGCGCCGCCGCGGCGGCGGGCGGCAACGACAAGCAGTCGCCCCCCATGGACGACATGCCGACGTTCACCATCCCGGGCCTCTCGGACTGGCTGCTGTCCATCGAGAAGCACCACTGGTTCCTGGTCTCCGACCTCGCCGGCATCCTCGGCTCGGCGGTCACCAACGTCTCCTGGCTGACGATCGCCGCCGTGGTGGTCTTCGTCCTCAGCTTCTTCCTGCTGTGGCGCTCCTCGTTCGGCCTGCGGCTGCGGTCCTGCGGCGAGAGCCCGGTGGCGGCCGAGTCGCTGGGCGTCAACGTCTACACGTACAAGTACGCGGCGGTCATGGTCTCCGGCGCGCTGGCCGGCCTCGGCGGCGCCTTCCTCGCCATCTACGTGCACATCTACCAGGACGGCCAGACCGGCGGCCGGGGCTACATCGGCCTCGCCACCATGATCTTCGGCAACTGGCGGCCGGGCGGCGTGGCCATGGGCGCGGGCCTGTTCGGCTTCATGGACGCGCTCCAGCTCCGCGGCGGCGGCCCGACCGTGCACGCGCTGCTGCTCCTGCTCGCGGTGCTGCTGGTGGGCCTTGCGGTGTGGAAGCTGCGCGCCGGGCGGCGGGTCCAGGGCGGCATCAGCCTGGCCGTGGCCGTGCTGCTCGCGGTCTGGTACTCGGTGTCCGACACGGTCGCCCTGGAGATCGTCAGCGTCGCCCCGTACATCGCCACGCTGCTCGTCCTGTCGCTGGCCGCCCAACGGCTGCGCCCGCCGAAATCGGTGGGCAAGCCCTACCGGAAGGGCCAGGGCAAGTGACCGTCACCCCCGACTGGGAGGCGCTGCGCGCGCACGCCCGGGACGCCATGTCCCGGGCGTACGCCCCCTACTCCGGCTATCCGGTGGGCGTCGCGGCCCTCGTCGACGACGGCCGCACCATCACCGGCTGCAACGTCGAGAACGCCTCCTACGGCCTGGGCCTGTGCGCCGAATGCGGCCTGATATCCACCCTCTTCGCCACCGGCGGCGGCCGGCTCACCGCCTTCACCTGCGTCGACGGTGAGGGCAACCTGCTGGTCCCGTGCGGCCGGTGCCGCCAGCTCCTGTACGAACACGGCGGCCCCGACCTGCCGGTGGACACCGCCAAGGGCATCCGCCCGCTGTCCGACCTGCTGCCGGACGCGTTCGGCCCGGACCACCTGACGCGCTGACGTGACGGGCCCGCGCGCTCCGGCGTGCGGGCCCGCGCGTTTTGCCGGCGCGCGCCCGCGTACGAGCCCGTGTGCCGCGCTTACGTACGCCCGCGTACGGGCCCCCGCTCACCGACTCCGCCCGGGGCCGCACACCCCGGCGCACGGCCCGTTTCTCTGTCGGCCATCTCACCCCTCATGCACGGCATCTCCCACCCCTCCCCCTCTCGATCTTCTTGATCTATGCGGGTAGAACAGGAGATACCCGTTCGAAAGGAAGTCCCATGGACGTCATCTCCGTCATCCGCACCAAGCGCGACCGCGGCGAACTGACCCCCAATCAGATCGACTGGGTCATCGACGCCTACACCCGCGGCGAGGTCGCCCACGAGCAGATGTCGGCCCTGGCCATGGCGATCTTCCTGAACGGCATGAACCGCGCCGAGATCGCCCGCTGGACCGCCGCGATGATCGCCTCCGGCGAGCGGATGGACTTCTCCTCCCTGCCCCGCCCCACCGCCGACAAGCACTCCACCGGCGGCGTCGGCGACAAGATCACCCTGCCGCTCGCCCCCCTGGTCGCCGCCTGCGGCGCCGCCGTCCCCCAGCTCTCCGGCCGGGGCCTGGGCCACACCGGCGGCACCCTGGACAAGCTGGAGGCCATCCCCGGCTGGCGCGCCCTGCTCTCCAACGACGAGATGATGGGCGTCCTGCGCGACGTCGGCTCGGTCATCTGCGCCGCGGGCGACGGCCTGGCCCCCGCCGACAAGAAGCTCTACGCGCTGCGCGACGTCACCGGCACCGTCGAGGCCATCCCGCTGATCGCCTCCTCCATCATGTCCAAGAAGATCGCCGAGGGCACCGGCTCCCTCGTCCTGGACGTCAAGGTCGGCTCCGGCGCGTTCATGAAGAACCTGGACGACGCCCGCGAACTCGCCTCCACCATGGTCGAACTCGGCACCGACCACGGCGTGCGCACCACCGCCCTGCTCACCGACATGTCCACCCCGCTCGGCCTCACCGCCGGCAACGCCCTCGAAGTCCGCGAATCCGTCGAGGTCCTGGCCGGCGGCGGCCCCGCCGACGTGGTCGAACTGACCCTCGCCCTGGCCCGCGAGATGCTCACCGCCGCCGGCCTCCCCGACGCCGACCCGGCCAAGGCGCTCGCCGACGGCTCCGCCATGGACCACTGGCGCCGCATGATCCAGGCCCAGGGTGGCGACCCCGACGCCCCCCTCCCCGTCGCCCGCGAACAGCACACCGTCACCGCCGACTCCTCCGGCGTCCTGACCACCCTCGACGCCTACGCCGTCGGCGTCGCCGCCTGGCGCCTGGGCGCCGGCCGCGCCCGCAAGGAGGACCCGGTCCAGGCAGGCGCCGGCATCGAACTCCACGCCAAGCCCGGCGACAAGATCACCGCCGGCCAGCCCCTCCTCACCCTCCACACCGACACCCCCGAAAAGTTCCCCTACGCCCTGGAGGCCCTCAACGGCGGCGTCGACATCGCTCCGGAGGACACCGACTTCACGGCGAAGCCGATCGTGCTGGACCGGATCGGCTGACGCGGGACGCCTCTGGCCCCGGCTGTTCCGGCCGGGGCGCACCAGACTCCCGGCTGACCCAGCCGGGCCGAGGCGAAGCCGCCCGCCCCACGCTGCGTGGGAAAGGGTCGTGGGGCGGGCGGCTTCTTCACACGGGCCATGCGCACAGGCGCTCGTCCCGCTCCGCGGCTTCCTAGACTCCCCGCGTGAGCAACAGCCGCAGCAACCAGCGGTCAACGCCGCTGCACTCGGTATCCGTCGCAGGCGCCGTCATCCGCGACGATGGCCGCCTCCTGGCGATCCGGCGCGCCGACAACGGCACCTGGGAACCGCCCGGCGGAGTGCTGGAACTCGCCGAGACGCCGGAAGACGGCGTGCGCCGGGAGGTCCAGGAGGAGACCGGCGTCCACGTGGAGGTCGGCCGACTCACCGGGGTCTACAAGAACATGCCGCGCGGCATCGTGGCCCTCGTCTTCCGCTGCCGCCCGAACGGGGGCACGGCACGCCCCACGGACGAGGCCACGGCGGTCGCCTGGCTCACCCCCGAGGAGGTCGAGCACGGCATGAGCGAGGTGTACGCCGTACGGCTGCTCGACGCGCTCGGGGACGATCCCCCGTATGTCCGGGCCCACGACGGGCGGCGGCTGGTCCCTGGGCGGTAGGGGGCGGCCAGGAACGCCCCCTCTTCTCGTACGAGTGAACGGCCCCCGTACGCCACCCGGCGCCCAAACCGCTCCGCCAGGCTCACGTCGGCAGATCACCGGCGGACCAAAGGAGAGCGGCGATGGACGTCCGCACCAAGCAGGGCGGCGGCACCAAGCAGGGCGGCGGCACCAAGCAGGACATCGAAACCAGGCAAGGCATCGATTGGGAAGCGGCCCTGGAGCTGTGGCGGGACACGCGCGCCCCCGACGGCGCCAGGACGGAGATCATCGACGGCCTCGTCACGGTGTCCCCGCTACGGCCGGCCCGCCACGCCTTCATGGCCGGACGCGTCGTCCGGCACCTGTGCGAGGTCCTTCCCGAGGACTGGGGTGCCTACCAGACGCTCGCGGTGACGATCCCCGCCCGCCTGGGGCTCTATGTGCCGGATCTGGCGGTGGCCCCTGAGGAGGCGCTGAACGCCTCAGCCGATCATGTACCGGCCTCCGCCCTCTCGCTGGTCATGGAGATCACCGGGCCGGGCCCCGCCCGCCACGACCGGGTGAACAAGATGACGGGGTACGCGCGGGCCGGCGTCCCGCTGTATCTCCTCGTCGACACATGCAGGGACTGCGGACCGTCGTTCACGCTCTACGGAAAGCCGGAGGACGGCGGCTACCGGGTGCTGCAAACGGCGAGGCTCGGCGAAGACATCCAGGTCCCGGCGCCTTTCCACGCGACCATCCGCACCGGCGACTTCCCCACCTGAGGAAGACGGGCCGACGGCCGTGCGGGGGCGCCGCGTCTCGCCCGCAGCGCGCGCCGTCCCTCCGGGGACGCCTCCGACGCGCGTCACGCGGCTCCGGGTGCTGTCCTGGACAGGCGACGCGAGGGGACGTAATCCATGGCGAAGAAGAAGGACGCGGACGGGAAGGGCCTGCGCAAAGGCGACCGGGTCTCCTGGAAGAGCCACGGCAGCGAAGCCGTCGGCAAGGTGGAGAAGAAGATCACCCGACGCACGGAGTCCGCGGGCCGGACCGTGGACGCCTCCCCGGACGAGCCGCAGTACCAGCTCCGCAGCGAGAAGTCCGGGCGCGCGGCGGTGCACAAGCCGCAGGCCCTGCACCGGAAGAAGGGCTCCTGAGGCATGGCGGACGACGAGCACGACAAGATCCGGCACGAGTTCCGTGACGCGGTCAACATGTCCGCCTCCGAGCTGAACCGGTGGCTGGAGACGGACGAGTCCCAGTCGGCCGGACAGCACAAGGACGGCGGCGAGTCGACCGGACACGCGTCCGGACGGCGGATCGTCCAGCTCCTGCACACCAAGCGCGGCGACCTCGGCGACGACGACTACGCCCACATGCGCAAGGTCACCGGCTACGTCCACCGCCACCTCGCGCAGCGTCCGGACGGGGACGTGTCCGGCACCCGGTGGCGGCACTCGCTGATGAACTGGGGGCACGACCCGCTCAAGGAGTGACCTGGTGGCTCGGACCGACACGTGTGTGTGATCGAGGACGGCCCGACACGTCAGTAGGCCGTACGTGCGAAAAGGAACGTCTGACCTGCGCGTTCTCGTAAGGATGAACGATACCGATGGACCACCCGGGCCTCGGATCGGCATGCTGGGATCGGTGACAAAGCGACAGAGGAGAACCGCCATGAGCGCACTCACCGTCGAACAGGTGCTGGGCTCCGGCCTTGACTGGGAGGAATCCGTCCGGACCTGGGAAGAGACGGACGGCCCCGAGGGCGGCAAGGTGGAGATCATCGAGGGGTTCGTCACCGTGTCACC
Organism: Streptomyces sp. NPDC003077; assembly: GCF_040611095.1. Lineage (NCBI taxonomy): Bacteria > Bacillati > Actinomycetota > Actinomycetes > Kitasatosporales > Streptomycetaceae > Streptomyces > Streptomyces sp. NPDC003077. Next base: position 226,166 of record NZ_JBEXNM010000004.1, read on the forward strand.
AGCGCCCGCGAATCATCACAACGACATCGTCGATTCGGTCCAGCGCCGGATCTACTCCGTGGTCCCGGACGACTGGGGGGTATACGGCACCCAATCGGTGGCCGTTCCCACGCGCAGAGGTCTCTACGTACCCGACCTCGTCGTGATCCCGAAGTCGGTGGTTCAGGGCGAGGCCGGCAGCTACCTTCCGGCCGCGGCGGCGGAGTTGGTGGTGGAGGTCACTTCGCCGTCCAACGCCGGCCGTGACCGCACCGTCAAGGCGGCGGGATACGCCCAGGCAGGGATCCCGTACTACCTGCTCATCGACGCCTGGGCGCCGGACAACCCCATGATCACGCTCTATGGGGAACCGAAGGGCGGCGTCTACCAGGCCCTGCAGACGGTGAAGTCCGGTGAGCCGGTTCACCTGCCCGCCCCCTTCGACGTCGATATCGAGACGGCTTCCTTCCCGGTGGAAAGGCGGGAGTGAGACGCGTCAGACGACCGGCAGGCGCGACCCGCCGTCGGATACGGCAAAGGGGCCGCCCCACCAGGACAGGTGACGGGGCGGCCCCTTTGGGACCAAAGGCGGCGGTTCGCGGCCCGGGAAGGGCTACGCCGCCTTCCCCAGCCGCAGCACCCGCTGCTCCGCCGCGGCCTTCCGCGTCGCGTACAGGGTGATGCCGGCCGCGCCGACCATGGCCGCCAGGCCCAGGGCCACCGTGGCCTCCCAGCCACCGGCGTGGAAGGCGGCGGCGCCGAGTGCGCCGCCCAGGCTGCTGCCGAGGTAGTAGGCGCTCTGGTACAGGGCGGACGCCTGGGCGCGGCCCGTGGTGGCCGTGCGGCTGACGGAGGACGAGGCGACCGCGTGGCCCGCGAAGAAGCCGGCCGTGATGAGGACCAGGCCGAGCAGGACCGCGGCGACCGAGTCGAGCAGCGACAGCAGCAGGCCCGTCGCCGTCATGCCGACGGCAAGGTAGAGGGCGCCGCGCCGGCCGACCCGGCCGACGAGCCGTCCGGCGGCGGCCGAGGAGACCGTGCCGACCAGGTAGATCAGGAAGATGGAGCCGACCAGGCCCTGCGGCAGGTTGAACGGATCGGCGACCAGCCGGTAGCCGACCACGGTGTAGACCGCGCCGAAGACCGTCATGAACAGGGCGCCGATGGCGTAGAGGCGGCACAGCAGCGGGTCCCGCAGGTGGCCGCCGAGCGTCCGGGCCAGGGCGCGCGGCCCGACCTTGCGCGGCGTGAAGTGCCGCGCCTTGGGGACGAGCAGCCGGAACGCCACCGCGCACACGACCGCCATGGCGCCCACCGCGCCGAGCGCGGCCCGCCAGCCCCACGCCTGGGCGACCCAGCCGGTCACGATGCGGCCGGACATGCCGCCGATGCTGTTGCCCGCCACGAAGAGCCCGATCGCGGCGACCAGTGCCTTGGCCCGTACCTCCTCGGCGAGGAACGCCATCGCGGAGGCGGGCAGCCCGGCCAGCGCCACACCCTGGACGGCGCGCAGCCCGATCAGCCAGCCCAGCGAGGGGGCGAACGGGACGATGACGGCCAGCAGGGTGGCGACCGTGAGGGAGGCGGTCATCATCGCGCGGCGGCCGAAGCGTTCGGACAGGGCGCTGAGCGGGATCACCGCGAGCGCCAGGCCGAAGGTCGCGGCGGACACGGTCCAGCTCGCCTGGTCCGGCGTCACCCGCAGGTCGTCGGAGATGGCCGGCAGCAGCGCCTGCGTCGAGTACAGCAGCGCGAAGGTGGACACGCCGGCGGCGAAGAGGGCCAGGCTCATCCGGCGGAAGCCGGGGCCGCCCGGGCGCAGCTTGCCCGACTCGGGGTCGGGGTCGGCGTCGGCGGTGTCGCCGGGGGCCGGGGCGGCGGAGGAGAGGGTACGAGGGGAGGACTGGGCGGAGGCGTCCGCGCGGGTTGCGGCGGACGCCCCGGTATCAGCGGGAGGCATGCATCGAACGTAGGACCGTCACCACTCATGCGTCCAATGCATGGAAACGCGATAATCGATGCCGTGACGCATGACCGCAGTTCAGAGCCGCCTCTGTCGCAAATTCGCAACAGAAAAGACACCGTGGGAACACCTCCGGCCCCCGCCCCGCCCCGGGAGCCCGCCGAGCCCGCGGAACTGGGCGCCGACTCCTGGGCGCTGGCCCTCTCGCCCCGGCTCGCCCAGTTCGCCGCGGTCGCCCGCCACGAGCACGTCACCCGCGCCGCGCACGAACTCGGCATGCCGCAGCCGACCCTGAGCCGCGCCCTCGTCCGCCTCGAAGCGGACCTCGGCGTCGCCCTCTTCGCCCGGCACGGCCGCACGCTGTCCCTGACCCCGGCCGGTCGCGCGTTCCTCGCCTCCACCGAACGCGCGCTGGCCGACATCGAGCGCGCCGCCGAATCCGTACGGACCGACGCCGACCCCACCGCGGGCAAGGTCGCCTTCGGCTTCCTGCACACCCTCGGCCCGGAGACGGTACCCGGCCTGCTCCGTACCTTCCGCGCCGACCACCCCCGCGTCCGCTTCCAGCTCGTCCAGAACTATGGCGAGGCCATGATCGAACGCCTCCGCGCCGGCGACCTCGATCTGTGCCTGACCTCGCCCGTCCCCGACTACCCGGACCTCGTGGCCCGCCGCCTGGACGAACAGAAACTCTTCCTCGTCGTCCCCGAGGACCACCGCCTCGCCCGCCGCAAACGCGTCCGCCTCGCCGAGGCCGCCACCGAACTCTTCGTCACCCTCGAACCGGGTTACGGGCTCCGCCGCATCACCGACGCCCTGTGCGCCGCGGCCGGCTTCACCCCGAAGGTCGCCTTCGAGGGCGAGGAGGCCGAAACCCTCCGCGGCCTCGTCGCAGCCGGACTCGGCGTCGCCCTCCTGCCCCCGCCCGCCGTCCCCCGCCCCGGCGTGGTCGAACTGACGGTGACGGCCCCGCGCGCCGTCCGCGAGATCGGCGTCGCCTGGCTGGACGGTCACCCGGACACGGCCCCGGTCGCCGCCTTCAAGAAGTTCCTGCTGGGGCGGCGGGGGCAGTTGATTCCGCGGTGAGCGGCGAGCGGGCGGACACCGGCCGCAGGTGACGCAGCGCGTCGACCACCTCGCCGCCGAAGACGACGGCGGCCCCCGGAGCGTCCACGCGTCGCACTATGGCGTACAGGACGTCGCCGAACGGATGGACCTGAAGGGAACGCAACACCTCGGCCGCCTCATGCTCCTCACCGGCACTCATCTGGCGCGCCCAGTCCCGCAGCATCGACTTGCAGCGGACGTAGGCACGGGAGCGCCCCTGTTCCAGGACCGGCCGTCCCAATCCGAAGACGCGGAGGGTCGCCTCGCCCTTCGCCGTGCGGCCCGCGTACCGGCCGGTGGCCAGGGTGAGCGCCAGGTGGTCGTACGGGTCCTCCCGGCACGGATCGATCAGCAGGCACCGGCCGTGCTCGTCGACGGGGTAGTGGTCCCGTTTCTCGTTGCTGTTGCAATGCGAGCAGGCGAGGAAGTGATTGCTCCACGAGAAGACGTGGCGGGCGTCGTGGGCCAGGGGCATCAGGTGGTCGATGTCCGTGCCCTGGCCGTCCCCGCAGTACATGCAGCGGGAGAAGCCGAAGGCCATGCCGCCCAGGACGATCTTCAGGTCGTGGCGGATCGCCTTGGCACCGCGCCAGGCGGCACGGGCCTTCTCCCCGTCCTCCCGCCGTAACCCCCGGGACTTCTCTTCGAGGCGAGCGGCGAGACGGTCGTCCAGCGGGGCGCGGGGGATCGGGATCACTCCGTCGCCCCACCGAGCCGCGCCGCCACTTCGTCCACGCGGGCGGACGAGGAACTCGTCAGCCGTTCGCTCAGCTCCTGGTACCGGTGTACCTCGTCCTCCGTCGCGGCGCCGGAGAAGACCCGTTCCTCCAAGCGGACGAGCTCGCGCCTGACGTCTTCGGCGCGCCGGGAGTACGGCGAGTCCAGGCCGAACAGCTCCGACAGCGCCGCGTCGTCCCCGCTTCCGTACACGACGCGGCGGTACAGGGATTCGTCGACCACGCGAGGCGGTTCGTCCTCGTCGGGCCCGGCGAGCCGGATCAGTCCGCCGGGGTCCGCGGACTGGCAGATGTACGGGCTGTGGGTCGTGACGATGAACTGGACGAGGGGGAAATGGGCCTTGAGCCAGTCCCCGATGCGTTGCTGCCAGCTCACGTGCAGGTGCGCGTCGATCTCGTCGATCAGGACGACCCCGGGCAGGCGGACGGCCGGTACCCCCGTGGACCGGTCGAGGGGGATCGCACCGTGGAAGTCGTGCAGGGCGCGGACGAGGTCGAGCACCAGGGCGGTGACGGTGCGGTATCCGTCGCTCATGTGCCGGAGGGGGAATTCGCCGCCGTCGCCCGACACCCACAGTCCGTCCGAGTCCACGCGCTGGACGCGGTGTCCGTCCGGCAGCAGCCCGTCAGCCAGGAGGGCGAGCACCGCGTCGAGGAGCGCGCCCGCGCCCTCGCGCTGCTCCAGTTTCCGCAGGTGGAGGCCGATCAGCCAGGACACGCTCTCGCCGAGGGCCGCGTCCTCGCTGAAGAGCGTGGCGAAGCGGGCGGCAGCCTCGTTGCCGTCGAAGCGGTTCGTCCGGGCCTCGGGGTGGGCGGTGGACAGGCGGCGGAAGGGGCCGTATCCGGCGGCGAAGGAGTCTCTGATGGGCCCCGGAGCCATACGGGCCGCCTCTCCTGTCCCCGTGCGTTGCCGGTCGTGTGCGCCGACCGGGAAGCTGGCGGACCGACGTGTCACAACAGGCCAGCGGGGTCCGTCTCTCTCTTCCCGTGAGGGTGCCGGAAGGGTGATGTCGGCCGTGAACGTCTTGGGCCCCTCGGCGTCGAACTCCTCGGCCTCCTTCGCGTCGAGCAGGAAACCCGCCGCCAAATGGCCGTCCTTCTCGGACCGCGCCCGCCAATCGGCATACCCCGGAGCCAGCGCCCACCCCGCCCGGCTGTCCAGCAGCAACAGCGCCAGGCACCGCAGCAAAGACGTCTTGCCGGAGCCGTTGCGCCCGGCCAGAACGGTGAGACCGGCGTAGGTCCCGTCCGGCCTCGCGAAGTCCAGATCGACGTTTCTGGCGCCGTGGAAACCGAGGACATCACTGATCTTCAGGTTCGTGACATACACATGGCCTCCCGGCGTGGCCCCGCCCGACTGCCGCGCAGTCTAGGGCGGCCGACGCCCGGCCCTGCCGAACGCGACCAGCCCTACTTCCCCAACGTCTCCCCGAACCCCGCCGCCAGCGGCATCCGCAGCCCCAGCGGCGGCGGTGCCGCCAGGGCGTCGGCCACGGGGCGGGAGTAGGTGTGGGTGAAGAGGGAGCCGAGGAGGAAGTCGGTGGTGAGGGCGTGGACTTCGGAGCGGTGCTGGTGGAGGGCGTGGCCGTCGGAGTGGACCTCGAAGCGGCAGATGTCGCGGTTGGTCTTCTTGGCGCGTTCGGCGTAGCGGTAGGAGAGTTCGGGGTCGGTGCGGGCGTCGTTGGTGCCGTGGACGAGGAGGACCTGGCGGCCGATGAGCTGTTTGACCGGGTCGGCGGGTTCGGTGGCCGGGCCGTGGGGCGGCGGGGCGGGGAGCCAGGGGGCCAGGGAGACGACGGAGGTGACGGCCGGGTGGCCGGCGGCGTGGAGGGCGGCCCGGCCGCCGACGCCGATGCCGACGAGGCAGACCGGTACGTCGCCGTAGCGGCGGACGATCTCCTCCAGCGCCCATGCGGCGTCCCGGGGCGGGTCGAGGGCGGCGCCGTTCCAGCCGCGGCGGCGGTAGTGCAGGACGTGGGCGACCAGGCCCTCGGCCCGGCCCGCGCGGGCCAGCCGGCCGGCGAGTGGGCGGGCGGGCAGCGCGGCCAGGGGGGCGGGGCGGCGGGTGCCGGGCGGTTCGGCCTCCGGGAGCAGCAGCGCGACGGCGCCGACGGTGTGGCCGGCGGCCCGGCCGCCGCCTTTCCAGCGGAGTGCCGCGCGCGTTCCGTCGACGGCCGTTCCCAGCGGTTTTCCCAGCCGGGCGACGCGCTCCGGCAACGCTTGCAGAGCCATGAGCCACACGATGGCAGAAGGTGGCGCGGGGTCCACCCGGTGTACGGGTCACCGTTGGATATCGTTCAGTGAGATCTACGCGCGTAGGCGCTACAGTGCCGCAATGACGAGCGAGACCACCAACCTTCCGACCGCAGAACACGTCCGCCGCGCGCCCAAGGTGCTGCTGCACGACCACCTCGACGGCGGGCTGCGTCCCGCCACGATCGTCGAGCTGGCGCAGGCCATCGGGTACGACGGGCTCCCCGAGACCGACCCCGAGAAGCTGGGCGTCTGGTTCCGCGAGGCCGCCGACTCCGGCTCGCTGGAGCGCTACCTGGAGACCTTCGCGCACACCTGCGCCGTCATGCAGACCCGCGAGGCGCTGACCCGGGTCGCGGCCGAGTGCGCCGAGGACCTGGCCGCGGACGGCGTCGTGTACGCCGAGATCCGTTACGCGCCCGAGCAGCACCTGGAGGGCGGCCTGACCCTCGAAGAGGTCGTCGAGGCCGTCAACGAGGGCTTCCGCGAGGGCGAGCGGCGGGCGCTGGCCGACGGCCACCGCATCCGCGTGGGCGCCCTGCTCACCGCCATGCGGCACGCGGCCCGCGCCCTGGAGATCGCCGAGCTGGCCAACCGCTACCGCGACCTGGGCGTCGCCGGCTTCGACATCGCGGGCGCCGAGGCCGGCCACCCGCCGACCCGTCACCTGGACGCGTTCGAGTACCTCAAGCGCGAGAACAACCACTTCACCATCCACGCCGGCGAGGCGTTCGGACTGCCCTCCATCTGGCAGGCGCTCCAGTGGTGCGGCGCGGACCGCCTCGGCCACGGCGTCCGGATCATCGACGACATACAGGTGTCGGACGACGGCACCGTGAAGCTGGGCCGCCTGGCCTCCTACGTGCGGGACAAGCGCATCCCCCTGGAGATGTGCCCGACCTCCAACCTCCAGACGGGCGCCGCCCCCTCCTACGCCGAGCACCCGATCGGGCTGCTGCGGCGCCTGCAGTTCCGGCTCACGGTCAACACCGACAACCGACTGATGAGCGGGACGAGCATGTCGCGCGAGTTCCAGCACCTGGTGGACACCTTCGGGTACACGCTCGACGACATGCAGTGGTTCACCGTCAATGCGATGAAATCAGCATTCATTCCTTTCGATGAACGCCTCGCGATGATCAACGACGTGATCAAGCCCGGCTACGCCAAGCTGCGTTCCGAATGGCTGTTCCGCCAGGTGGGCACGGCTCCGGCCGTGAGCAGCGACTCTCACTCTGCGTGAGGTCGGCGTAAGGGCAGCCCGTAAGGGGGCGTGCGGCGGCCGGGCGGGGGCGCCCGGCCGTCCCCCTGGCGCGCCGGGTGTTTGCGGGTCCGGCGCACGCGTCACTAGGTTGCGGGCCGGTCAAGCCCCCACCACGAGGATGTATGCGATGAAGCAGGGAACCATCAAGACCCTCGGCGTCGCCGCGATCGGTGCCGCCTTCGCCGCCACCGCCGCGGGCAGCGCCGCCGCAGCCGAGCCGGTCCAGCCCGTCACCAGCGGCAACGCGGGCCTCCTGAGCACCCTTCCGGTCGACCAGGCCGGGGACATGCTCTCCCCTCAGGCGAACGCCTCCCGGCCGGGCTCGCAGCAGGGCACCGACCTGCTCGGCGGGATGCCGGTCACGAACGGCACGCCCGGGAGCGGCCTGACGGCCGACACGGTGGGCGACGCCGTGTCGGGCGGATCCTCGGTCCTCGGCGGCTGAGCGACCGCGGGACGTCCCGCGGCGACGACGCCCCGGCCCGTACGCGAACAGCGCGTGCGGGCCGGGGCGTCGTCGTGTGCGTGGGGCCCGCCGCAGGGCGTAGGGGCGTGCGGCGCTGTTACCAGGAGGCCTGCTGGTGGGTCTTCTCCGTGGGGATGAACAGCCACAGGCCCAGGTAGATCAGGAACTGCGGGCCGGGCAGCAGGCACGAGAGCAGGAAGATCACCCGTACCTTGTTGGGAGTGGTGCCGAAGCGCTGGGCCAGTCCCGCGCACACTCCGGCGATCACCCTGTTGTTCCGGGGACGGACCAGTGCGGCAGCCATGTCTCACGACTCCTTGTCGGCTCTGTACGGGGCGTCTGCCCCATGCCTCAAAAGTAGGTCCGTGAGCCGCTCAGGGCATCGGCCCTGGGAGCCATCCCGACCCTGGTGATCGTCGGGGTCCGACCCTGAGGGGTCTCCTCCCGGCGGCGGAGCCGGGACCGGGTCCCTGGTACGACCAAGAGGTGCGCGAGTGCTACTCCGGTGGTGTTCAGCAGCACCGTGTCCACGTCCGGAACCCGGCCCGGTACGCCCGTCTGGAGCAGCACGATCAGCGACGACACCAGTGCTCCGGCCACCACCGTGCGGGCCATCGACGCCACGGGCGAGACCCGCAGCCGCCCGGCGATCAGGGGCAGCAGCACACCCAGCGGGGCGAGCAGCAGCACCGCCCCGCCCAGGCTCTGCGCGGCCTCCCACGGGCCGCGTGCCAGTTCGGCGCGGATGGTGGCCATGGGGCGGAGGTTGGCAGCCGGCACCCAGGGGACGCTGCGGGGCCGTAGCGTCAGCGAGCCGACGACCAGCAGGTGCGTCACGAGGAGAACGAGACCGGTGACGCGCAATCGGAGGGCGGCGGTGCCGCCGGGGCCATGACGCTGCACACAGGCCAGGACGCGGCGGACCGGGGAGTCGGTTCCTGACGAGCCGGGCCGCTCCCCGCGCGCCCCCTTGACATCATCGGGACAGGGGCCGTCCTCAGGACGTCGTCCGGGCGGGGCTGTCCTCAGGAACGTCGTCCGGGCAGGGCTGTCCTCAGGACGTCATCAGGACAAGGCCCGTCTCAAGGACGTCACCCGGGCAGGGCCGTCCCCAGGTCGTCATCCGGACGGGGCCGTGCCCCGGACATCACCCGGGCATCACCCGGACAGGGGCCGTCCCCAGCCGGCGTTCTGGGCGATGTCCGGGTGGGCCAGTACGCCCGCGGAGCAGTCGTAACGCTGCGCCGGTCCGCCGTCGGGCCCGCCCAGGACGGCCGCCCGCGTCTTGCCGAGCGCCGCGCTGCCGCCGTACGTGCAGACGATCTGGGCGAGCGCGAAGGAGGGGAGGTCCTCGGGGCGCACGCTCAGCCGCAACGCGTTCGCCGGGTCGCCCGGGTGCGCCGCGCCGACCTCCAGGTTCTCCGGGACGGAGGTGCTGAACCCGGCCTCCTCCTCGGCGCGGCCCGGCCGCTCCTGGAGCTCGTCCAGCAGGGCGCGGGCCGTGCGCAGCCGGTCGGTGCCGGTCCCGCCGCGGGGCACCGGCACCGTGCGCGTCACCTCGGTCAGCGTGGAGCCGCAGACGAGGAAGACCTTCACCGGCACGGAGGCGGCACCCTCCGCGCCCGGCCCGCCGGGGACCTGCGGCGCCTTGCAGCTGACGCGCGAGGGCGCGGGCCCGGCGTCCACCGGAACGGACGTCCCCCGGATGCCGCAACCCGCCGCGGCGAGCGCCAGCGCCGCCAGCGCGGCGGCGCGCCGCCAGGCGCGGGGGGTGGTGGGGCGGAGCCGCGCGCGCCCGGCGCGCGGTGCGGGGCGGTGCGGGGCCTGGGCGCTGCCGCTCCCGGCGCGCGGGGCCTCGGTGCCTGTGCTCCCGGCCTGGACGCGCGGATCCGTCACGTTCCCGGCCTGGACGCGCGGGTCCATGGCGCTCCCGGCCTGGACGCGCGGGTCCATGGCGCTCCCGGCCTGGACGCGCGGGTCCATGACGTTCCCGGCCTGGACGCGCGGATCCATGACGCTCCCGGCCTCAACACACGGGTCCATGGCGCTCCCGGCCCCCGCGTCCCGGTGCCGGTTCGCGCTGCGTTCGGTCATCGCTCGCCGTCCTTGCCCGCGTCGGTGGCGTGGTCCCTGGGGGCCGTACGCGTTCCCCGGCCCGCACGGAAGAGACCCTTACGGGGTCCACGGGGCGCCCGCGCCTCCCGCGTCGCTCCGGTGCCGCGGGCGGAGCCGCGAGCGGAGGCGCCGTCGCGGGCGGGGCGGCCGTGTTCGGTGTCGGTGCCGGGGTTCCGCCGGGACTCGTCCGGACGGGTGGCGTTCGGGCCGCCCGCGTCGGGGTGGTGACCGCCGGACTCCGGGGAGCCCGTGCCGGGCTCCGCCGGGTCCTCCTCCTCGGACTCCTCGGCCGTCAGGCGGGACGCGTCCTTGGGGAGCCGCAGGGTGAAGACCGCGCCGCCCTCCGGATGGTTGGCGGCCGTGATCTCGCCGCCGTGGATGTGCGCGTTCTCCATGGCGATCGACAGGCCCAGGCCGCTGCCCTCGGAGCGCGGCCGGGAGGCGCTCGCCTTGTAGAAGCGGTCGAAGACGTGCGGCAGTACGTCCTCCGGGATGCCGGGGCCGTGGTCGCGGACGCGGATCAGCAGGTCGTCACCGGCCGGCGTCTCCTCCGTCCGCACGGAGACCCTTACGGGGGAGCCGCCGTGCTTGAGGGCGTTGCCGATGAGGTTGGCGAGCACGACGTCCAGGCGGCGCGGGTCGAGGCGGGCGACGATGCCGCGCTCGGCGTCCAGCTCGACGGCGTCCAGCCAGGCGCGGGCGTCGATGCAGGCCGTGACCTGGTCGGCGACGTCCACGTCGTCCAGGACCAGGCGTGCCGTGCCCGCGTCGAAGCGGGTGACCTCCATCAGGTTCTCCACCAGGTCGTTCAGCCGCCGGGTCTCGCTGACCACGAGCTGGACCGCCGGGGCGATCATCGGGTCGAGCGAGTCGGCTTCCTCCTCCAGGACCTCCGTCACGGCGGTGATGGCGGTGAGCGGGGTGCGCAGCTCGTGCGACATGTCGGCCACGAACCGGCGGGAGGAGGCCTCGCGCGCGCTCAGCTCCGCCACCCGCTGCTCCAGCCGCTCGGCGGTGCGGTTGAAGGTCCGGGAGAGGTCGGCGAGTTCGTCGGTGCCGGTCACCCGCAGCCGGGTGTCCAGCCGCCCCTCGCCGAGCTGCCGGGCCGCGTGCCCGAGCCGCTGGACGGGCCGCAGCACCGTGGTCGCGGCGGCCTGCGCCAGCAGCGCCGAGCCGACCAGGGCGAGCGCCGTGGCGATGCCCAGCGACCAGGCCAGGGAGTTGAGGTCCTGGCGCTCGTTGGCCAGCGACTTGAGCATGTAGCCGGTCGGTCCGCCGCCGGTCATCCTGGCGCCGGCGACCAGGTACGGCGTGCCGTTCAGCTCCTCGCGCTGCCAGTACATGTGGTACGGGGCGCGGTTGGTGTCGTCCACCGCGCGCTTCTGGTTGACGGCCTTGCGCAGCGACTCCGGCACGTTCGGCAGCGTCAGCAGGTCCTTGTGGGTGGTGGCGGCGCAGTCCTTGCCGTCGCCGTCCACGCCGATCAGCAGCACCGAGTAGTTCTGCGGACCGGCGGCCATCTGGCGTGCGGCGTTGTGGAGTTCCTGGCAGCCGGGGTGCAGCGGCAGCGCGCGGGTGCTGTCCTCCAGCGACTTGCGGAAGTCGTTCAGCGCGGCGTTCTGTGTCCGGTCCAGGACGGCGTTGCGGTTGAGCCAGTACGCGATGCCGGACGCGGAGACCGCCGCCGTCAGCGCCACCAGCGCGAAGACGACGACCAGCCGCAGCCGCAGGCTGGTCCAGCGGAGCAGCCCGACGCGGGCGAGCAGGCGGCCCAGCGGCCGGCCGGCCGTGCGGCCGGGGGAGGCTTCGGTCACTGCGGGGCGTCCAGTCGGTAGCCGACGCCGCGGACCGTGCGGATGAGGGTCGGCGAGGACGGCACGTCCTCCACCTTCGCGCGCAGCCGCTGCACGCACGCGTCCACCAGGCGCGAGTCGCCGAGGTAGTCGTGCTCCCACACCAGGCGCAGCAGCTGCTGCCGGGACAGCGCCTGCCCGGGACGGCGGCTGAGCTCCAGCAGCAACCGCAGCTCGGTCGGTGTCAGTTGCAGATCCTCGCCGTTCTTGGTGACCGTCATCGCGGACCGGTCGATGACCAGCGACCCGAAGGCGGCCGAGTCGTTGGCCTCCCGCTCGCCGCGCCGCAGCACGGCCCTGATGCGGGCGTCCAGCACCCGGCCCTGCACGGGCTTGACGACGTAGTCGTCCGCGCCGGACTCCAGCCCGACCACGACGTCGATGTCGTCGTTGCGGGCGGTGAGCAGGATGATGGGCAGCTGGTCCGTACGCCTGATCCGCCGGCATACCTCGAAACCGTCGATACCGGGCAGCATGACGTCCAGCACGATCAGATCCGGACGCTGCTCGCGCAGCAGTTTGAGGCCGTCCTCACCGGTGGCCGCGGTCACGACCCGGTGACCTTGGCGTGTCAGCGAGAGTTCGAGGGCCGTGCGGATGGCGTCGTCGTCCTCGATCAGCAACAGAAAAGGCACATCGGCCATTCTGGCCCATGCCGCGCCAGGAGTTCGACCGGCGCCGAGCGCGCCGCGCGCGGCGCCGGCGACCGGGCCGAACGGCGGACGACACGCCCCGGACGCGGCCCACCCGGCCCTGTGACAGGGCTGTGACAGTCGACGGACACCGCCATGAAACTGCTCCGGCAGTCTTTTGGACAACCGGGAGGACGTGAGGCCCGGGAGCAAGCCGACGCAAGCAGGCTCTACCGACGGGGGGCGTGAGATGACGACCACACCGCACAGCACCACGACCGGCGCGGTCGTCACGCGGCTCCACGACATCGTTCGGGCCGGTGAGAAGTCCGGTGCCGTGAACGGGCGGGGGTGCGCTCGCGGCACCGGGCGTCAGCGGCCGACGCACATCGTGGCCGTCGACGCCATCACGGGGGGCCGTGGCCACGGGGGGGCCGCGGAGCACGACGGGGGAACCGGGGGAAACCCGGGGGGGACGTCGTCGTACGGGGAGGCCCGGGGGGGACGCTCCACGGCGGAGGCGGGCGCCGAAGCGGCGTTCACCGCCTACGTCCAGGAGCGCCGCGCCTCCCTGTACGCGACGGCGTACCACCTGACCGGTGACCGCTACGAGGCCGAGGATCTGCTCCAGAGCGCGCTGTTCTCGACCTTCCGCGCCTGGGACCGGATCAGCGACAAGGCGGCGCTCGGGGGGTACCTGCGCCGCACGATGACGAACCTGCACATCAGCGCCTGGCGCCGGCGCAAGCTCAACGAGTACCCGACGGAGGAGCTGCCGGAGACGGTGGGCGACGCCGACGCGATGCGTGGCACGGAACTGCGCGCCGTGCTGTGGCAGGCGCTGGCCCGGCTGCCGGAGACGCAGCGCACGATGCTCGTCCTGCGCTACTACGAGGGCCGGACGGACCCGGAGATCGCGGACATACTGGGCATCAGTGTCGGCACGGTGAAGTCGAGCATCTGGCGCTCCCTGCGCCGGCTGCGCGACGACGAGGTCCTCAGCTTCGGCCGGGACCGGGAGGAGTCCTTCGGCGAGCTGGTGGCCTGACGCCGGGGCACGGGGGAGCACGCGGGGGTACGGGGGAAGCGTACGAGGCCCGAGGGGGTAGGTGGAGGAGCGGGGGGGGGGGGGGCGGGGGGGGGGGGGCGGCCCCCCCCCCCACCGCTCCTTCGTGTGTGCGGCGGCGGCTGCCCGGCTTCGTGGGGGGCGGCTGCTGTGAAGCTCGCGGTTACGGAACGGCCGGCGTTTCGGACAGGGCGCGGACCGTGACCTCTGGCTCGGTGCGGATCGGGAAGTTCACCGACGCCGCGATGAAGCACCGCTCGTGCGCGGCGGTGTGCAACTCCCGCGCCCGCTCCACCAGCTCGGCCGAGGCCACCTGGACGTGCGGACGCAGCACCGCCTCGGTGTACCGGCCGCCGCCCTTGCCGTCCTGGGTCACCGTGCCGGTCGCCCGGTCCGTGTAGGCCGTGACGGTCACCCCCTCCAGGGAGCACAGCGCCAGGTAGGTCAGCATGTGGCACTGCGAGAGCGAGGCGAGCAGCAACTGCTCCGGGTTCCAGCGCTCGGAGTCGCCCCGGAAGGCCGGGTCCGCGCTGCCCTGGAACGGCGGTGGGCCGTCGGCGCGCACTTCGTGGTCCCGGCGGTACGCCCGGTAGTTCTCGGTGCCGGAGCCGGTGTTGCCGGTCCAGGTGGTGCGGGTTTCGTACGTGTGCGCGCGCTGCCCCTTCTTCTTCCCACCATCCTTATTTTTTTCGTCTTCTTTTTCCGGCATCGTCGTTCCCCTTGTTCGTCCTGAGCCTGGGCCTGGCCTGGGGCCCGGGCCTGGGTCTGAGCCGTCACCGGCCGACCGGCAAGATCGTACGACCGGCCGGGCTCCGCCCTACCGCTCCGCAACCGCCCCACGCGCCGCGCCGATCCGGCTCAGCGCCTCCGCCTTGGCGCACGGGTGCGCGCCGAGGGCCGCGTGCCGGGCCACGATCGCGCGTTCCGCCCGCATCAGCCGCAGGCCGCGGCGTACGAGGTAGAGCGGGGGCTTGCGGCCCTCGCGCAGGTCGCGGGCCAGGCGGCGGCGGAAGGTGGTGGAGGGCCGGCCGCGCAGGCACAGCGCGTCGGCGAGCAGGCCGGCCGCGCGGCAGCGGGCGATGACGTCGGCGGCGAAGATGCCCTCCGCTATGAACAGCCGCGCGTCCCCGATGTCGAGCGCGGTCTCGCCGGTCCGGGAGCTGGTGGCGATGTCGTACACGGGGACGGAGGTGCGGCCCGTCCGGCACAGGGAGTCGATCGCGGCGAGCGCGGTGTCGGCGTCCCAGGAGAGCGGCGAGTCCCAGTCGGCGCCGTCACTGTGCGCGAGGCGCGGGAGCGACGGGTCGGTGCCCTCCTTGTAGAAGTCGTCGAGGTTGAGGACGGGCAGGCCGGTCAGGGCGGCCAGCGAGGTCTTGCCGGACCCCGACGGGCCGGTGAGCAGGACGACCCGGGCGGCGGGCGGGCGCGAGGGCGTCGGCGCGTGCGTCCGGGCAGCGGCGGACGCCGGTCCGAAGGACCGTGTGGAGGACTGGGAGTTCACGGGTCACCATTGTCGCGCATTGGGCCGTGCGGGGGACCCAGGGCGTGCGGGGTGGAACGCCCGGAAGGCCGGTGGCTACGCTGGGGAACCGTTCGTTCACAGCATGCCGATCGGTCGTCGTCCGGGCCGCTCGCGCGCCGAGACACCTGGCAGGTGGCATGGCCTCTCACTCCCGTTCCCCGCGCCGGCGCGGCCGTGCGGTCGGCGGCCTGGTCCGCGTCGGCCTCGTCCTCTCGGCCGCCGGTGCCGCGCTGACGGCGGGCGGGGCGCCCGCCGAGGCCGCCGCGTCAGGGGACGGGGGACCGGCCGGGAACGTGGTCCGAGGCGGTTACAAGATCCTGTCGACGGCGCTCCACAACTCCCTGTCGCCGACCGCCGAAGGCAGCATCGGCCCCGTCAAGCGGCTGCCCCTCGACCCGCTGGCGGGCACCGGCGTCGACCCGCTGGACAACAGCGTCGGCACCCAGGTCGCCGACTTCAAGCCGGTGGGCACCAACCTGCTGACCGACCCGCTCACCAGGGGCGGATCGCTGGACGACCTGCCTTTGGCGGGCGAGGCGATCCGGCGGCTGCCGGGCTGAGGGAGTTCCCCGTACGCCGCGGGGTTTCTCCGTACGCCGCAGGGCCCGTATGCCGCGGACTCCGTACGCCGCAGGGGCCTTCCGTACGCCACAGGGCTCCATCCGCCCCAAACCCCGTACGCCACAGGGCTCCATCCCGAGGGATGGAGCCCTGTCGTCACGCGCGCGGCACCGGGCCGCGGCCGAGGTCACCGGATGGGGTCACCGGATCGGGGGCGGGCCCCCATCAGGCGGTGCGGAGGTCAGACCCCCATCGGGTGCCACACCGTCTTCGTCTCCAGGAAGGTCAGGAGGCGGGTGGTGTCCGGTTCGGCGGACCAGTCCACAGGCTGTGGACGGAGAACGCGCTTGAGGTTGTCGGCCGCCGCCGTCTCCAGGGCGGTGGCCAACTGCGCGTCACCAAAGGCGCCCGCCAGGTCGATGGCGTTGACGTCCTGGTGGGCGGCGAGCGGGCCGGAGAGCTCCGCGGTGCGGCCGGAGAGGATGTTGACGACGCCGCCGGGCAGGTCGGAGGTGGCCAGCACCTCGCCCAGGGACAGCGCGGGCAGCGGGGCGTTCTCCGACGCGACCACCACGACCGTGTTGCCGGTGACGATCGCCGGGGCGATCACCGACACCAGGCCCAGGAACGAGGACTCCTGCGGGGCGATGACGGCCACCACACCGGTCGGCTCCGGGGTGGACAGGTTGAAGAACGGGCCCGCGACCGGG
The DNA here is from genome assembly GCF_040611095.1 of Streptomyces sp. NPDC003077. Lineage (NCBI taxonomy): Bacteria > Bacillati > Actinomycetota > Actinomycetes > Kitasatosporales > Streptomycetaceae > Streptomyces > Streptomyces sp. NPDC003077. Next base: position 242,394 of record NZ_JBEXNM010000004.1, read on the forward strand.
TTGGCGGCGCCGGCGATCTGGGCGACCTTGTCGGACCAGCCCGCGTACCAGACCCAGCGGTCGATGGCGGCGTCCACCTGGGCGGCGGCCTTGGACTTGGACAGCCCCTCGGCGTCCGCCACCTCGGCGGCGAACTGCTCGCGGCGGCCCTCCAGCATCTCGGCGACGCGGTAGAGGATCTGGCCCCGGTTGTAGGCCGTGGCGCCGGACCAGCCGCCGAACGCCTTGCGGGCGGCGACCACCGCGTCCCGGGCGTCCTTGCGGGAGGACAGGGGGGCGTTGGCCAGCCAGTTCCCCTTAGAGTCGGTCACCTCGTACACCCGTCCGCTCTCGGACCGGGGGAACTTGCCCCCGACGAACAGCTTGTAGGTCTTCAGAACACTGAGCCGGTCAGGCTGCTTCACTGGTCGCGCTCCCCTTCTCGCTCGCTGCGCTCCCTCGGCGGCTCGGCCGCTCCGGCGAGGTACGCCTCCAGGCCGTGACGACCGCCCTCGCGGCCGTAGCCCGACTCCTTGTAGCCGCCGAAGGGCGAGGCCGGGTCGAACTTGTTGAACGTGTTGGACCAGACGATGCCCGCGCGCAGCTTGCCCGCCATCCACAGGCTGCGGCTGCCCTTCTCCGTCCAGATGCCGGCCGACAGCCCGTAGGGGGTGTTGTTGGCCTTCTCCACGGCCTCGTCCGGCGTACGGAAGGTCAGCACGGACAGCACCGGGCCGAAGATCTCCTCGCGGGCGATGCGGTGCGCCTGCGTGACGCCCGTGAAGAGGGTCGGCGCGAACCAGTAGCCGGAGTCGGGCAGGTCGCAGGCCGGGGCCCAGCGCTCGGCGCCCTCCTGCTCGCCCGCGTCGGCCAGCTCCTTGATGCGGGCGAGCTGCTCGGCGGAGTTGATGGCGCCGATGTCGGTGTTCTTGTCCAGCGGGTCGCCGACGCGCAGGGTGGCCATCCGGCGCTTGAGCGCGTCCAGCAGCTCGTCCTGCACGGACTCCTGCACCAGGAGGCGGGAGCCGGCGCAGCAGACGTGGCCCTGGTTGAAGAAGATGCCGTTGACGATGCCCTCGACGGCCTGGTCGATCGGCGCGTCGTCGAAGACGATGTTGGCGGCCTTGCCGCCCAGCTCCAGGGTCAGCTTCTTGTCCGTACCGGCGACGGTGCGGGCGATGGCCTTGCCGACGGCGGTGGAACCGGTGAAGGCGACCTTGTTGACGTCCGGGTGCGCGACCAGCTCGGCGCCGGTGGTGCCGTCACCCGTCACGATGTTGACGACGCCCTTGGGCAGGCCCGCCTGGCGGCAGATGTCCGCGAAGAACAGCGCGGACAGCGGGGTCGTCTCGGCGGGCTTGAGGACCACGGTGTTGCCGCAGGCCAGCGCCGGGGCGATCTTCCACGCGAGCATCAGCAGCGGGAAGTTCCACGGGATGACCTGGCCGGCGACGCCCAGCGGGCGCGGGTTCGCGCCGAAGCCCGCGTGCGAGAGCTTGTCGGCCCAGCCCGCGTAGTAGAAGAAGTGCGCGGCGACCAGCGGCAGATCGGAGTCGCGGGACTCGCGGATCGGCTTGCCGTTGTCCAGCGTCTCCAGGACGGCCAGTTCGCGGGAGCGCTCCTGGATGATCCGGGCGATCCGGAACAGGTACTTGGCGCGCTCGGAGCCTGGCAGCGCGGACCACTTCTCGAACGCCTTGCGGGCGGCCTTCACGGCCCGGTCCACGTCCTGGGCGCTGCCCTGCGCGACCTCGGAGAGGACCTCCTCGGTCGAGGGAGAGACGGTCTTGAAGACCTTGCCGTCGGCGGCCTCGGTGAACTCGCCGTCGATGAACAGGCCGTAGGACGGCGCGATGTCGACGACCGAACGGGATTCGGGTGCCGGTGCGTATTCAAAAGCCATGGTCAGTCCACCGTGACGTAGTCGGGGCCGGAGTAACGGCCGGTGCTGAGCTTCTGGCGCTGCATCAGCAGGTCGTTCAGGAGGCTGGAGGCGCCGAAGCGGAACCAGTCCGGGTTCAGCCAGTCCTCGCCCAGCGTCTCGTTGACCATCACCAGGTACTTGATGGCGTCCTTGGTCGTCCGGATGCCGCCGGCCGGCTTCACGCCGACCTGCACGCCGGTGGCGGCGTGGAAGTCGCGGACGGCCTCCAGCATGAGGAGGGTGACCGGCGGGGTGGCGTTGACGGAGACCTTGCCCGTCGAGGTCTTGATGAAGTCGGCGCCGGCCAGCATCGACAGCCAGGACGCGCGGCGCACGTTGTCGTACGTCTTCAGCTCGCCCGTCTCGAAGATGACCTTCAGGTGCGCGGCGCTGCCGTCCTCGCGGCGGCACGCCTCCTTCACCTGCTTGATCTCCTCGAAGACCGTCATGTAGCGGCCGGAGAGGAAGGCGCCGCGGTCGATCACCATGTCGATCTCGTCGGCGCCGACGGCGACCGCGTCACGGGTGTCGGCCAGCTTGACGGGCAGCGCGGCGCGGCCCGCCGGGAAGGCGGTGGCCACGGACGCGACGTGGATGCCCGTGCCGGTCAGCGCCTCCTTGGCGGTGGCGACCATGTCCGGGTAGACGCAGATCGCGGCGACCTGGGGGGCGGTGCGGTCGGTCGGGTCGGGGTTGACGCCCTTGGCGCACAGCGCCCGGACCTTGCCCGGGGTGTCCGCGCCTTCCAGCGTCGTCAGGTCGATCATGGAAATGGCGAGGTCGATGGCGTACGCCTTCGCCGTGGACTTGATCGAGCGGGTGCCGAGAGCGGCGGCGCGGGCCTGAAGGCCGACCGCGTCGACGCCCGGGAGGCCGTGGAGGAAGCGGCGCAGCGCACCGTCGGAGGCGGTCACGTCCGCCATCGACGCCAGACGCCCCGCGGCTTCCTTGCCGTATGCGGGAACAGTGGTGGGCATGGTCACGAGGGGAGCATATCTACGCGCGTAGCGTCTGTCACCCCCTTGCTTGTGCCGGGGGGCGGGGTGGGGGAATCGAGGGGGTGGAGGGGAGGCGTGACGAAAGGGGGACGAGGGTGCTGCGGACATCGGTTGTCGACGGTCGCGGGAAGGCGGGCCGACGGAGCGCGGCAGGCAATGTGAGAAATCGGTTACGAGCGGACGGATTCCTGTCGAATGCCCGTGACGGAACGGCGAGGTGGCCATCACACCTGGTCAATAGGTTTTCTCTCGCACCGCAGCGCTCCTCGGCCGTACGGGCCGGGGGAGGGGTCGGTTGTCGATCGCCGATTGACGACTGAGCAGAACAGGGGAGAAGCACATGTCCGTCCAGATCACACGCCGTGCCAAGGTCCTGCGCGCCGCCGCCGTCACCGCGGCCGTGGGCGCCGTCGTCCTCGGGCCGGTCTCCGGGGCGTTCGCGGCCTCCGGGCACGCCGCCACACCGGCTGCCGCGTCCCAGAAGGTCACCGCCGCGAAGGCGGGCAAGGGGACGTTCGTCCGGCAGGTGAAGCTTGTGGATGGCTCGATCGCCAAGGTTTACAAGGTGGGGGCGCAGCACTTCCGGGTGGAGTGCTACTCCGGCAAGGTGGTGATCGGCAACTTTGAGTCGACGCCCACCAAGCCGTACTCGGGGGGCGAGAACAACGGGACGATCGTGGCCTTCGGTCCGAACGGACAGATCGCCTCGTGGAACAGGCCGTTGAGCAACCACGCCGGCGGGGCCCACACCGAGGTGCTCGCGGATGCCCGTACCACCGCGAAGGTGACCAGCCTCGGCGGGATGAACTACAAGGCCACGCTGACCAACGGTGGGCGCGTCGTCGGCACGATCGAGGCGCGCGACAAGGACGGGAAGCACTACGGCGCCACCAAGATCGGCAAGATGTGGGTTGTCCTGAACATCGAGGGCCGGATCACGTCGCACGTCGAGGGCGGCGCCTCGAAGTGAGCGGCGCGCTGCTGAGCGGTGGGGAAGTGGAATGCTCTCCGCGACATCCCCCCTTCCCCTTGCTTTCAGGCGACTTCGCAGCCTCATGACACATCCGAACGTCCCGGCCGGCGCTTTTCGAAGTGCCGGCCGGGACGTTCGTCGTGGCGGTGGGATGCCGGAGGTGGCTCGTCGGCTGGACCGGTCGCATGTGGAGAAGCGCAGGTCAGAGGAGCCATGGCGGCCGAATGTGAGAGAACGGTCACAATTGCGCGGGTTTCCGTCGAACTTCCGTTACATAACGGCGAGATGACCATCAAATGGCGTTTCTAAAGTCTTTCTCATCACCTGAACCCCTCGCCCCAAACTGCGAAGGGGGGTGTCCACCAGCCACCGGCGATTGAGTTTTCGATCCGTGACCTTACGGGAGCCCGTCCATGTCCGCCCTGTCATCGCCCCGTCGTAGCGCCCTGCGTGCCGCCGCCGTCGCAGCCGCCGTAGGTGCCGTCGTCCTCGGCCCGGTCTCCGGTGCCTTCGCCGCCTCCGGCCCCGTCGCCGCGTCGGCCGCCGAGCAGTCCGCCACGCAGCAGCCCTCCGCGGAGCAGCCGGGCGCGACCACGCCCGACGAGTCCAAGCCGGGCACGACCACCCCCGACCAGACCAAGCCGGGCACGCCGACCCCGGACAAGCCGGGCACCCCCGCGCCGGACGAGAGCAAGCCGGGCACCCCGAAGCCGTCCGAGTCGAAGCCGGGTACCCCCAAGCCGTCCGAGTCGAAGCCGGGCACCCCCAAGCCCACCGAGTCCAAGCCGGGTACGCCCAAGCCGGAGGCCACCAAGCCGGCCGGGGTTCCCCCTAGGGGCACCTTCCCCAGCGGTGACTGCACGGTGAGCCGGTACCAGTCCATCGGCGCCGGCACCTGGGCCATCCTGACCAACGGTCCCAAGGGCCCCAAGGTGCAGTTCGCCGAGTTGGCCAGCCCGTACAAGCTGGAGGGTCCCGTCCTGGACCGTCGGCACCCCTCGTACCGCCCCTTCGGCGCGAAGATCGTCAACCCGGGCAGCGACCAGCCGACGTTCACGTTCAAGATGCAGGGCGGCGGCTACCCGGCCGGTTACGCCTCGTTCCCGAAGAAGCCCACGTCCTGCTCCGGGCACGCCAGCAACGGTCAGGGCCCGGTCGGCCCGGCCCCGGCCGGCAAGCAGGCCGTGAACACCGGTACGCAGGCGAAGGCCACCGGCGGCCAGACCAAGGTGCTGCCCAAGGGCGGCGTGGCGGCGGGTGCCGAGGGCGTGGCGGCGGGCGCCGACACGACCCTGATCGCGGTCGGCGGCGGCTTCGCGGCGCTGGGTGCCGCGGGCATCGGCTTCGCGGTGCTGCGCCGCCGCCAGGCGGAGGGCTCGCGGGCTTGAGCCGACGGTCGCCGGGGCGTGGGGCGGGCCGCTGGATCATGGCGGCCTGCCTCCCCCTCCTCGCACTGGGCGGTGTGCTGATCGCCGTGGGCGTGAAGGACGGCGGCGCTTCGAACGGGGTGCCGTCCGTCCACGTGGCCGCGGACGGTTCGACGGCCGCGAAGCGGGCGGGTGCGTCCGCGTCCCCGTCCGCCGCGCCGCTGCCCGCCGCCAAGCCGACGCGCGTCCGGATCCCGGCGGCCGGTGTCGACACCGGACCGGTGCTGGACCTCGGGCTCGCCGCCGACGGCACGGTCGAGGTGCCCTCCGTGGCGCAGGCCGACCGCATCGGCTGGTACGACAAGGGCGTGACGCCCGGCGAGACCGGTCCCGCCGTCCTCATCGGCCACTACGACACCGCCGAGGGCCCCGCCGTGCTCCAGCACGTCGGGCGGATGAAGGCCGGCGACAAGATCTACGTGGACCGGGCGGACGGGCGGACGGCCGTCTTCGTGGTCCGTGCCCTGGAGCAGGTCGACAAGAAGTCCTTCCCCACCCAGAAGGTCTACGGCGACACCAGCCGCCCCGAACTGCGCCTGATCACCTGCGGCGGCGACCTGGTGGACGGCCACCGGCCGGACAACATCGTTCTCTATGCCGATCTTGTGTCCTGACGGTTATCGGAGGCTCCCTGAAGGCTTTCCGAAGGTTTTTCGAAGGCTTTCCGAAGGCTTCGGGAACAGGGCGGGTCTCGTCCGCTCCCGGACGCGTTCTCCGACGCGTTCTCTCGTCCGTTCGAACTGATGCCGTAACGAAACGTCCGGCTTCCGGACGCTCAGGCACAATCGCACCATGACGAGCCCGCAGCATCCCACCGCCTCCGACCAGCAGTACGCCGACCGCGGCTACCGTTCTCCCGCCGGTATCGCCGGCGGGGTGCTGCTGCTCGCGCTCGCCGCCTGGCTGGGCGGGGACGCGCTGGTACGGGGCAGCGGTCACACCCGGCTGCTGGCGGTGGCCGGGCTGCTGTTCGCCGTGCCGCTGGTCGTCGCGTTCACCTTGCGGCCCGTGGTGCGGGCGGGGGCGGACAAGATGATCGTCCGGAACCCGTTCCGCACCATCACGCTCCCGTGGAACTCGGTGGAGGACCTGAGGGCGTCCTTCTCCAGTGAGGTCTTCGCGGGCGGTACGAAGTACCAGCTCTGGTCGATCCCCGTGTCGCTGCGGCAGCGCAAGAAGGCCAACCGGCAGGCGTCCCGCATCGCCAACCGCGCCGCCGGCGGCCACCCCGAGGCGACCACCGACACCGTCCGGCGCGCCACGGCCGACCGGGCGCTCGACGAGCTGCGCGCCCTCAAGGAGAACGCGGCGGGCCGCGACGGCGCCGAGGGCACGCCGGTGGTGCGCTGGGCGTACGAGATCATCGCGCCGTGTGTGGTGGGCGCGGTGGGGCTGGTGGTGTTGATCGCGCTGTAAGGCCGGGCGTCCCGTGGGCGGACGGCGGGGGAGTGCGGGCCCCTGAGCGGGATCTGCGTCCGCCGCCCTGGCCGGAGAACGTGAAGCGGGCCTCGGTCACATCAGACCGAGGCCCGCTTTTCGTGTGTGTGCGTTTCCGTACGCGCGCGGTGGGTGTCCTTAAGGCGCTCAGATACCCGCCGCCGCCGACAGGTCGGCCTTGATGGCGGCCAGGGCCGCGTTCGCCGTGCCGCGGGCCTCGTCCGGGGACTGGCCGGAGACGACCGGGACGACGACCTCCAGGTAGCACTTGAGCTTGGGCTCGGTGCCGCTGGGGCGGACCACGACGCGGCCGGAGCGGACGCCGAGGGTCTGCGAGCCCGCGAGGTAGTAGCGCAGGCCGTCGGTCGGCGGCAGCTCGTCCGAACCCTGCGACAGGTCGTCGGCCTGGGTCACCGAGAGGCCCGCCAGCGCGGTCGGCGGCTGCTCGCGCAGGCGCCGCATCGCGTCGGCGATCAGGGAGAGGTCCTGGACGCGGACGGAGAGCTGGTCGGTGGCGTGCAGGCCGTGCTCCACGGCGAGGTCGTCGAGCAGGTCGACCAGGGTGCGGCCGTCGCGCTTGAGCTCGGCGGCGAGTTCGGCGACGAGCAGGGCGGCGGTGATGCCGTCCTTGTCGCGGACGCCCTCGGGGTCGACGCAGTAGCCCAGCGCCTCCTCGTAGCCGTAGCGCAGGCCGTCCACGCGGGCGAGCCACTTGAAGCCGGTCAGCGTCTCGGTGTAGCGGAGCTTGGCGGTGGCCGCGATCCGGGACAGCAGGGTGGAGGAGACGATCGTGGTGGCGAAGACGCCGTGGGCCTGCTTGCCGACCAGGTGGGCGGCGAGCAGCGCGCCGACCTCGTCGCCGCGCAGCATCCGCCAGCCCGCCTCGGTGCCGGGGGCCGGGACGGCGACGGCGCAGCGGTCCGCGTCCGGGTCGTTGGCGATGACGATGTCGGGTCCGGCGGCGCGGGCGGTGGCGAACGCGAGGTCCATCGCGCCGGGCTCTTCCGGGTTGGGGAAGGCGACGGTCGGGAAGTCGGGGTCCGGCTCGGCCTGCTCGGCGACCACGGTCGGCGCCGGGAACCCGGCCCGCGCGAACGCGGCGACCAGGGTGTCCCGGCCCACGCCGTGCATCGGCGTGTAGACAACGTCTACGTCGCGCGCGGAACCGGGGGAGAGCACCGCGTCGGTCCGCTCCAGGTACGCGTTCAGCACGTCGTCGCCCAGCACGTCCCAGCCCTCGGACGGGCGCGGCACGTCGTTGAGGGAGGCCACGGCGGCGATCTGCGTGGCGATCTCGCCGTCGGCGGGCGGCACGATCTGCGAGCCGTCGCCCAGGTAGACCTTGTAGCCGTTGTCGCGCGGCGGGTTGTGGCTCGCGGTGACCTCGACACCGGCGACCGCGCCCAGGTGACGTATCGCGAAGGCGAGGACGGGGGTGGGCAGCGGGCGCGGCAGCAGCGCGGCCTTCAGGCCCGCGCCGACCATGACGGCGGCGGTGTCCCGGGCGAAGTCGGCGCTCTTGTGGCGGGCGTCGTAGCCGATGACGACCAGGCCCTCGCCCTGCCCCTTGTCCTTGAGGTACGCGGCCAGACCGGCCGCCGCGCGGATGACGACGGCGCGGTTCATCCGCATCGGACCCGCACCCAGCTCCCCGCGCAGCCCGGCCGTGCCGAACTGGAGGGTGCCCGCGAACCGGGCGGCCAGCTCGGCGGTGTCCTCGGCGTCGATGAGCTTGGTCAGCTCCTCCCGGGTCTCGGGATCGGGGTCCTCGGCCAGCCATGCCTTCGCCCGGCTGATCAGCTCCAGCTCCGCGGAATCGGTTGCCACGTCATGCTCCTGACTGTGGGGATGGGGTGCACTGGGTTGTGGGGACGCTGTGGGCGCGCCCGGCGTACGCCGCCCCGGACCGGCGGCTTCTTCGTGGCGGGGGCCGCGGGCCGTGGAGGGAACGGCGTACGGGTACCCGGATCGTGCCACGGCTATGAGGCGCGTCGACCACCCGTCTTGGTCGGGCGTCTCGTACGTTCGTACGGGATTCCCGGGCTGCGGGCGCCGAACCCTCGGAGGGGGGCCTTACGGGGCGAGCCCGAGGGTGGGTCAAGGTGCGGGTCGGGTGCGAGCCCGGGGGTGGGCCGGGGTGCAGGTCGGGTGCGGGTCGCGCTCGGTGGGTCCCGTGCGGGGTGGCCCTTACGAGGCGTGAGCCGAGTGCGGTGGCCCGTGAGGGTGGCCCTTAGGGGGTGTGCGCGGGGCGCGGTGGCCTGCGGTGGTCCCCTCCGGGTGGCCCTTACGGGTTTGGGCCGTGCGCGACGGTCCCGTACGGGTGGCACCTTCGGGTCCGGGCCACGTGGGTGGCCGGCCCTTACGGGGCGCGTCCCCTTCCGTCACCGGCGGCCCGTCAGGCCCAGACTCCCGCTCCCGTCAGACCCCGGCTTCCGCTCCGGCCGGACCCCGGCCCGGTGCGCGTCCCGATCTGCCGGGAGTGGCACCGGGCGGGGGCCCGGCCGGTCGGAGGCCACGGGCGGCGGCCCCGCCCCCCCCGGCCCGGCCCCGCAGGAGCCCCGCCCCCCCGCGGCCCGCGCCGCCCCCCCCCCCGGCCGCCCCGCGGCCGGGGGGCCCTCCCGATGGGGGGGGTGGGCCCCGGGGGGGGGCCCCGGCCGGTGGGAGCCCCCGGGCGGCGGCCCGGCCGCCGACGGCCGGGCCCAGCAGGAGCCCGGCCCGAAGGCGGCCCGGTCAGCCCGACCGGCCCGACGAGCCCGCCTCGGCCCGACCGGCCCGCCTCGGCCCGGTCAGCCCGGATCGCTCGTCAGAGCTTCGGCAGCACCTGGGCGAGCAGGCTGCCCATGCGGGTCGCGGAGTCGCGGCCGGCCTGGAGCACCTCTTCGTGGTTGAGCGGCTCGCCGGTCATGCCCGCGGCGAGGTTCGTCACCAGCGACAGGCCCAGGACCTCGGCACCGGCCTCGCGGGCGGCGATGGCCTCCAGCACGGTGGACATGCCGACGAGGTCGGCGCCCATGGTGCGGAGCATTTTGATCTCGGCCGGGGTCTCGTAGTGCGGGCCGGGGAGCTGGGCGTAGACGCCCTCCTCCAGGGTCGCGTCGACCTCCTTGCACAGCTCGCGCAGGCGCGAGGAGTACAGGTCGGTCAGGTCGACGAAGTTCGCGCCGACGATGGGCGAGGTGGCGGTGAGGTTCAGGTGGTCGCTGATCAGGACCGGCTGGCCGGGGCGCATGCCGTCGCGCAGACCACCGCAGCCGTTGGTCAGGACGATGGTCTTGCAGCCCGCGGCGGCGGCGGTGCGGATGCCGTGCACGACGGAGGCCACGCCGCGGCCCTCGTAGAAGTGCGTGCGGCCCAGGAAGACCAGGGCGCGCTTCTCGCCGATCTTGTACGAGCGGATCTTGCCGCCGTGACCGGCCACGGCCGGCGCGGGGAACCCGGGCAGCTCGGTGACCAGGAACTCGTGCTCGGGCTCGCCGAGCGCGTCGGCGGCGGGGGCCCAGCCGGAGCCCATCACGAGGGCGACGTCGTGGGTCTCGGCGCCGGTCAGTTCGCGCAGGCGGGCGGCGGCGTCGGCGGCGGCACCCTGGGGGTCTGCCTGGATCTCCGAAGTAGCAAATGCGTTCACGCCGACGAGGGTAGCCGCAATTCTCCTACGCGCGTAGATGTCGCCGGCAACGGTGCTGGGATCGTTGCTTTGTCGGTTCGCACAGGCGACGGAGCAAACGGACGAACCGGGCGGCGCCACGACACCCGTAAGGGCCACCCCGTGTACCCGTAAGGGTCAGCCGTACGGGTAGCCCGCGCGGGCGCATGGCCCGGAACGTCCCGTACGCCCCCTAGGGGGACGCGGCCTCGGGGTGACCCCAGGGCGGCGTCAGCACGGCCGCTTGCGCAGCTCCATCACGTAGTCGTGCGGCGCGCCCGCCGACTCCGCGGCGTCCGCGATCTCCCCCAGGTAGCGCGCCGACGGCAGCCCGCCCTCGTACCCGTTGAGGACGAAGAGCCAGGCAGCCTCGTCGCCGTCCAGCGTGTGCACCCGCACCCGCATCCGCCGGTAGACGTCCAGGCCCACGCCCTCCCAGCGGTCCATGGAGTCCTCGTCCATGGGGGCGATCTCGTAGAGGGCGACGAAGACCTGGGAGCCGGGCGCTTCCACGATGGTGGGCAGGGCGCCCTCCCAGCCCATCTGTTCGCCCCCGAAGGTGAGCCGCCAGCCGTCCAGCCAGCCGGTCCCACGCAGCGGCGAGTGCGGTGCGCGGCGGGACATCAGCCGCGCGTCGAGGTTGCCGGCGTACGCGGCGTAGAGCGACATGGTCCGAGAGTACGGGAGCCGGTCCGTCCGCCTCCGGGTCCGCGGGAGGCATGGCGCCGACGCGACGGCCCGTACGGGGACCCGTAGGGGGTCGGTGCGACGACTCCCGGAGGCCGTCCGCACGTCACCCCTTGGAGGTGGTCCGGGCCATGACCCCGGCGGTCGGCAGGCACCGGCCCGGGCGAAGGCGGTCGCGCGCCGACCCGGCAGGCGGCGCCCGTCAGGGCGCGCATCACCCCCTCAGGCAACGTCCCGACCAGCGCCCGGGGATGGGCGGCGCGAACGTTCGGCCCCGGAGCGAGCCCCGGGACACAAGTGCGAGACAATGGAGTACGTGACTCGGATCGTGATCATCGGTGGCGGACCCGGCGGATACGAGGCGGCCCTGGTGGCCGCCTCACTCGGCGCGGAGGTGACCGTCGTCGACTGCGACGGTCTGGGCGGGGCGTCGGTGCTCACCGACTGCGTCCCCTCGAAGACCCTCATCGCGACGGCCGAGGTGATGACGACGTTCGACTCCTCGTACGAGGAGCTGGGCATCATCGTCGAGGACGACACCCCGTACGTCGACCGCCCGGCGCGGGTCGTCGGGGTGGACCTCGGGAAGGTCAACCGCCGCGTCAAGCGCCTCGCGCTGGCCCAGTCGCACGACATCACCGCCTCCGTGACGCGGGCCGGCGGCCGGGTGCTGCGGGGGCGCGGGCGGCTGGAGCCGGGGCAGTCGCCGGACGGTTCGCGCCGGGTGACGGTCACGATGTGCGACGACACCGAGGAGACGCTGACCGCCGACGCGGTACTGATCGCGACGGGCGCCCACCCGCGCGAGATCCCCGACGCCCAGCCGGACGGCGAGCGCATCCTGAACTGGACCCAGGTCTACGACCTGGACGAGCTGCCCGAAGAGCTCATCGTGGTCGGATCGGGCGTCACCGGCGCCGAGTTCGCGGGCGCCTACCAGGCCCTGGGCTCGCGCGTCACGCTGGTCTCCTCCCGGGACCGGGTGCTGCCGGGCGAGGACCCGGACGCGGCGGCCGTCCTGGAGGACGTCTTCCGCCGCCGCGGCATGAACGTGATGGCCCGCTCCCGCGCCGCCTCCGCCAAGCGGGTGGGCGACCGCGTCGAGGTCACTCTTTCGGACGGTCGCACGATCAGCGGCACGCACTGCCTGATGGCCGTCGGCTCCATCCCGAACACCGCGGGCATCGGCCTGGAGGAGGCCGGGGTCACCCTCACCGAGTCGGGCCACATCAAGACCGACCGGGTCTCGCGCACCTCCGCGCCGGGCGTGTACGCGGCCGGTGACTGCACGGGCGTCCTGGCGCTCGCGTCCGTCGCCGCCATGCAGGGCCGCATCGCGATGTACCACTTCCTGGGCGACGCGGTCACGCCGCTGAACCTGAAGTCCGTCTCGGCGAACGTCTTCACCGACCCGGAGATCGCCACCGTCGGCTATTCGCAGGCCGACGTGGACGCCGGTGTCATCGACGCGCGCGTGGTCAAGCTGCCGCTGCTGCGCAATCCGCGCGCCAAGATGCAGGGCATTCGCGACGGATTCGTGAAACTGTTCTGCCGCCCCGGCACCGGCATCGTCGTCGGCGGTGTGGTGGTCTCGCCGCGCGCCAGCGAACTGATCCACCCGATCTCCATCGCCGTCGACAACAATCTGACGGTGGAGCAGATCGCCAATGCCTTCACCGTGTACCCGTCGCTGTCCGGCTCGCTCGCCGAGGTGGCGCGGCAGTTGCACACCCGCAAGGCGGCGAGCGAATAACGGCGCGCATTATCGGGATTCCGGTATATCCGGATGCCGGATCCCGGTGACTGCTTACCGATGACCTCGGATACCGCGACCGTAGAAATACCGAAATATCAAAGTACCGAACGGTCGAACCGAACAAAGGCGCTGGTCGCCAGGCGAACGGGCGCCCCTTGCCAGGCGAGTCGGGCCAACGGCATATACCACGGGCGGCCATCGGTAACGAACAACTTCCGTTAATTGGTGCAACCTGCTGAAAAGAGACGGTCGTTGGCGTTACTGTCAGTTTCGTGTTCGCTGCAGAACGTCGCCAATTGATCCTAGAAATGGTGCGCGCGAACGGAGCGGTTTCGCTCCGTGAGCTCGCCCGTGTCGTCCAGACCTCCGAAGTGACCGTACGGCGGGATGTGCGGGCTCTGGAGGCAGAAGGACTGCTCGACCGCCGGCACGGCGGTGCGGTCCTGCCCGGGGGGTTCGCCCGTGAATCCGGGTTTCCTCAGAAATCCCATCTAGCGACCGCGGAGAAGACGGCCATCGCCGATCTCGCGGCGGGCTTCGTCGAAGAGGGCGAGGCCATCGTCGTCGGGGCCGGGACGACCACGCAGGAGCTGGCCCGCCGGCTGGCCCGCGTGCCCGGTCTGACCGTGGTCACCAATTCCCTGCTGGTCGCCCAGGCGCTGGCCCATGCCAACCGCGTCGAGGTCGTCATGACCGGCGGCACCCTGCGCGGGTCCAACTACGCCCTGGTGGGCAGCGGGGCCGAACAGTCCCTCCAGGGGCTGCGGGTGTCGCGCGCCTTCCTGTCGGGCAGCGGCCTGACCGCGGAGCGCGGCCTGTCCACCTCCAACATGCTCTCCGCCAGCGTCGACCGGGCGCTGGTGCAGGCGGCGGCGGAAGTCGTGGTGCTCGCCGATCACACCAAGCTCGGGACGGACACCATGTTCCAGACCGTGCCGACGGACGTGATCACCCGCCTGGTGACCGACGAGCCGTCAGGGCACGACGAGCGCGCCGCGACCGAGCTCCAGGCCCTGGCCGACCAGGGCGTGCAGATCTCGGTGGCGGGCGGGCCGGACGCCGGGGCCGGGGCGGGCCAGCCGCACAGAGAGGCCGGCCCGGTCGACCGGCGGGCGCCCAGGAGGGAGGTACCGCTGCCGGGTCAGCGGCGCGGTCATCCCGCCAACGGGGCCGGCCCGGCGCCGCAGCTGCGCACGGCCCCGCCGCTCGGCGAACAGCCCCCGGGCCGGATCGCCGATCTGGCCCCTCGCCGGCGCTGATCGAGAGGGCCGAGCCGTTCGGGCCGAGTCGATCGGGCTGGCTCGGTCAGGTTGGGTTGATCGGGCTGGGTCATGCGGCTGAGTCGATCGGGCCGAGTGCCGTTCGGCTCAGTCGTTCGGGTTGCGCCGTTCGGGGAGTTCCGCGGGGTCGTACGGAGGAACCGGTGAGTGGGGTTCCGCGGGGCCGTACGGAGGAACCGGCGGGCGGGGTGTCATCGGGCTCGCGGAGAGCCGGTGAGCGGAGTGCACGGGCCCTAACGGGACCGGCCGCCGCGTCCCGTAAGGGTCACCCCGCCGCTCGGACGGCCCCTGTACTCGGCCGATCGGCCGGTCCCGCCGCTCGGGCCGGCCGGGCCCGTAAGGGAAACCCGTACGAGACGAGAACGGCCAAGAGAAGTCCGTACGACACGAGACCGGCCATCGGCGCCCGTGCCCGACCGGACGGAACAGGCGCCCGGGCAGAGCCGGGCGGGACGGGCCACGAGGGGCGCCACAGGGGCGCCACGAGGGCGCCCAAGGGCAGAGCTCAGGAAGCCCTGCCGCCCGTCGGCTTGAGGCCGGTGAGGGTGAGGGTCAGCAGCCGGTCGGCCAGTTCGGGGTCGTCCGGCGACTCCTCGGCGGCCAGCGCGATGCCGTTGGTCAGCTGCATCAGGTCGTGGATCGTCACGTCGGGGCGCACCGCCCCGGCCCGCTGCGCGCGGTCCAGCAGCTCGCTCCCCGCCTCCCGCATCGGGACCCGGCACCGCGCCAGCCCCGAGCTCTCGTCGGCGGGGGCGGCCATCAGCGCCCGCGACAGACCGCGGTACGTGCTGGCGTGCGTGACGATCGCGCGCAGCCACGCGACCAGCGCCGCGCACGGCTCGGCCGCGTCGCTCAGCTCCCGGGCGCGCGTCAGCAGCGCCTCCACCTCGCCTTGGAAGACGGCGCCCATCAGGGCCGTGCGGTTGGGGAAGTGCCGGTACAGGGTGCCGATGCCGACGCCGGCGCGGCGCGCGATGTCCTCCAGCGACGCGTCCGTGCCGTGCTCGGTGAAGGCCGTCCGGGCCACCGCCAGCAGCCGCTCGTAGTTGCGCCGGGCGTCGGCGCGCATGGGACGGACCGCGTCGTGCGCCGCGGCCTGCCGCTCCGCCTGCTGCCGCGGCGCGGCCCCGTGGTGCGCCGGGGGCTGCGGTGCCGCCGGTCCGGCTCCCGCGGCCCGGTGTTCCGCGGGGCGCCGCCCCGCCGTCTCGGTCGTCGCCATACTCGCCGTCCTCCCTCGCCCCGGCCCGTCCAGGTCCGGTCAGTCCAGCATGCCACCGCCCGCACGCCGGTCACGTCCGTGTGACCTGCGCCGGTGCCCCGTCCGCCGGTTTCCGGCAGGGGGCCGCGGCACGGTCCTCCGTGTGTCCGGACGCCGGTCCGCCGTCCGGCGCGCCCCGCTCGCCGGGCCCGTGGCCCCCGCGTCCGCACCGTCCCAGGCTTTCCGGCGGGCCGGGTGTCCAAAAGCGGTACGGGAGGCGAAGCACGGACATACCGCGAGGGGCGCGTGGGCGAACACCTGCGCGAGGTGGCAACGGACGCCCCTCAGATGGCATCAAACCTGGCGCAATGAGGTCGTCGACGGCCGATGGAACGCGTGAGGGAACCTGAGGAACGCAATGGGACTGACCAGCCGGTCGCTGCTGTACACGATGATCGCGCTCGCCGTGGTCTGCGTGGGGCTCACCCTGTGGCTGTGGCCCCGGTTCGCCGGACGGGGGCCGCGCGCGCTGCTCGGGAGGCTGGGCAGCGTCGTGGTGACGCAGGTGGCCATCGTCGCCGCCCTGGGGCTCGCCGTGAACGCCAACTTCCAGTTCTACGGGTCGTGGCAGGAACTCCTCGGCACCTACGACGACGCCCCGGGCGCCGTGGGCAAGTGGGGCGACCAGGGCGCCGCCGGGCCCGCCGGCGACCCGGCCAAGGGCCTGGTCCAGGCGTCCGGACCGGAGGGCCTGGACAAGGTGCACGGCGTCCCCAAAGGCGCGCCGGATCAGGTCGGCAAGGTGGAGACCGTACGGATCGTGGGCAAGCGGACCAAGGTCGTCAACCCGGCGTACGTCTTCCTGCCGCCGCAGTACTTCCAGCCCCAGTACGCCCGGCAGCGGTTCCCCGTCGTCGTGGCGATCAGCGGGTACCCGGGCGGGGTGTTCCTCCTCGGGCAGCACCTGCGGCTGCCGCAGACCGCGGCCGACCTGATGCGCAAGGGCAAGATGCAGCCGGCCGTCATCGTCATGCTGCGGCCCACCATCGCGCCGCCGCGCGACACCCAGTGCGTGGACGTGCCGGACGGGCCGCAGGCCGAGACGTTCTTCGCCAAGGACGTGCCGGACGCGCTCAAGGCCCACTACCGGGTCGGCCACGACCCGAGCGGCTGGGGCGTGCTGGGCTACTCCTCCGGCGGGAGCTGCGCGCTCCAGCTGACGATGCGGCACCCGCACACGTACACCGCGGCGGCGGCGCTCTCGCCCGACTACAAGGTGACCAACGACCCGACCACCGGGAACCTCTTCGGTGACGGCAAGGACCGGATCAAGCGGAAGCAGGGCCACGACCTGATGTGGCGGCTCGAACACCTGCCCGCTCCGCAGGTCTCCGTCCTGGTGGGCACCAGCAAGGAGGGGGAGAAGAACTACCCGGCGGCGCGGCGGTTCCTGGACGCCGTCCGTCCGCCGATGCGCGCGGAGTCGATCGTCCTGGACCACGGCAGCCACAACTTCGCCACCTGGCGGCGCGAACTCCCGGCCGCCCTGGAGTGGATGAGCAGGGAGCTGACGTTCCCGGAGGACGTGGTCGGGAAGTCGTAGGGGCGGGTGCGGGGCGGCTGCGCGGGGTCTCCGGTACGGGAGGTCCCGTAGGGGCGTTCCCGTAGGGGCGTTCCCGTACGGAGAAAGCCGCAGGGGATTCCCCGTACGGGATGGGCCGGAGGGGATGTCCCGTAGGAAACAGGCCGTAAGGGCCTCCCCGTACGGGAAAAGCCGTAGGGGGTCCCCCGTACGGAAAAAGCCGTACGAGGAACCCCCTACGGGAGAATCAGCGACCCTCGGGGACCGTCAGGCAGTCCTTCGGTCCTCGGTCCTTGAGTCTTCGGTCCTCGGTCCTTCAGTCCTTGATCTCGCAGATGACGGCGCCGGAGGAGAGCGAGGCGCCGACCTCGGCGTTCAGGCCCTTGATCGTGCCGGCCTTGTGCGCGTTCAGGGGCTGCTCCATCTTCATGGCCTCCAGGACGACGACCAGCTCGCCCTCGGCGACCTCCTGGCCCTCCTCCACGGCGACCTTGACGATGGTGCCCTGCATCGGCGAGGCCAGCGCGTCACCGGAGGCGGCGGAGCCGGACTTCTTGGCGGCCTTGCGCTTGGGCTTGGCGCCCCCGGCGACGGCGGCCCGGGCCAGCGGCATGCCCAGCGAGGAGGGCAGCGAGACCTCCAGCCGCTTGCCGCCGACCTCGACCACGACCGTCTCGCGGCTGTCCGCCTCGGCCTCGTCGGTGCCCGCGCCCGCGAACGGCTTGATCTCGTTGACGAACTCGGTCTCGATCCAGCGGGTGTGGACGGTGAACGGGTCCGCCGAGCCGGTCAGCTCCGGCGCGAAGGCCGGATCCTTGACCACCGCGCGGTGGAAGGGGATGGCGGTGGCCATGCCCTCCACCTGGAACTCCTCCAGCGCGCGGGCGGCGCGCTGGAGCGCCTGCTCGCGGCTGGCGCCGGTGACGACGAGCTTGGCCAGCAGGGAGTCCCAGGCCGGGCCGATGACGCTGCCGGACTCCACGCCCGCGTCCAGTCGCACGCCCGGGCCGGACGGCGGGGCGAAGCGGGTGACGGTGCCCGGGGCGGGCAGGAAGTTGCGGCCCGGGTCCTCGCCGTTGATGCGGAACTCGAAGGAGTGGCCGCGCACCGGCGGGTCGTCGTAGCCGAGCTCCTCGCCGTCGGCGATGCGGAACATCTCGCGGACCAGGTCCAGGCCGGTGACCTCCTCGGTCACCGGGTGCTCGACCTGGAGGCGGGTGTTGACCTCAAGGAAGGAGATGGTGCCGTCCTGGCCGACCAGGAACTCGCAGGTGCCGGCGCCCTCGTACCCCGCCTCGCGCAGGATCGCCTTGGACGCGCGGTACAGCTCCGCGTTCTGCTCCTCCGTCAGGAACGGCGCGGGCGCCTCCTCGACGAGCTTCTGGTGGCGGCGCTGGAGGGAGCAGTCACGGGTGGAGACGACGACCACGTTGCCGTGCTTGTCGGCCAGGCACTGGGTCTCGACGTGCCGGGGGCGGTCCAGGTAGCGCTCCACGAAGCACTCGCCGCGCCCGAAGGCGGCGACCGCCTCGCGCACCGCCGAGTCGTACAGCTCGGGGACCTCTTCCAGCGTGCGGGCGACCTTCAGGCCGCGCCCGCCACCGCCGAAGGCCGCCTTGATGGCGATCGGCAGGCCGTGCTCCTCGGCGAAGGCCACGACCTCGTCCGCCCCGGAGACCGGGTCGGGGGTGCCGGCCACCAGCGGCGCGCCGGCGCGCTGGGCGATGTGCCGGGCGGCGACCTTGTCGCCGAGGTCGCGGATGGCCTGCGGCGGCGGGCCGATCCAGGTCAGCCCGGCGTCGAGGACGGCCTGGGCGAACTCGGCGTTCTCCGAGAGGAAGCCGTAACCGGGGTGGACGGCGTCCGCGCCGGAGTCGGCGGCGGCCTGCAGCACCTTGGAGATGTCCAGGTAGCTGGTGGCAGGAGTGTCACCGCCCAGGGCGTATGCCTCATCAGCCGCACGGACATGCAGAGCATCCCGGTCCGGGTCCGCGTAGACGGCTACGCTCCCGATCCCGGCGTCCCGGCATGCACGGGCAACGCGAACAGCGATTTCGCCACGATTGGCGATGAGCACCTTGCGCACGATGACTCCCTCCTTGAAACAAGCCGAGTTTAGGGAATGGCGACACCGCGTGCCGACCCGTACCCAGGGGTGAGCTTGCCCACACGGAATGCCTCCCGGGGCCTCCCGGGACGCCTTACTCCCTATATACCCCCAGGTGAGGCCCTCGGTCGGGGGAAAACTAGGGGTTTCCCCATGATCGGGACCACTGCGGGCGCGTAATTACCGGGGAGTGGTTTCTTTGTGGAGTCCCTACGAATGGGCGAAGGAAACTTTGCCGCCGTTCCCCGTCGGCGACCCGTCCCCGCGCGACCGGCGCAGACCCCTTGCCCTGCCTATTACCCGTTAGTAGCGTGCCCGATGTCCTCTGTACTCGCGGTAACAGGCACAGCGGAAGGGGGTGGGCGCGGGTGGCGGCACGCAAATCCGTGGCCCTGGCCGCGGCCGTGCTCCTGGTCCTGGAGGGCCTGGGAATCCTGCTCCTCAACTGGATCCTGGGCCTGGTCGTGGACCGGCAGCAGATGTCACTGGCGGGCGTCGACCCCGGGGTGATGTCCGTCGGCGCCTGGGTGGGCGGCGGCCTGTTCGCCCTCTTCCTCTTCGCCTGCGCCTACCCGCTGGCCCGCTGCGGCCTCCGCGACCACGCCCCCGGCCGCTTCGCCCGCATCGTCCTCATCACCTGCGCCGTCGTCCACGGCCTGCTCGCCGCCGTCACGGTGGGGCCGTTCGGGTGGGCCGCGTTCGTGGTGATGATGGCGGTGGTGGGCCTGATCGTGCTGACGTTGATGATGTACGGGGAGACGGACGGGGTGGCGGACGGCGCGCCAGGGGGCAAGGCCGGTGACGTTACTGACGGCCCGTCGGACGGCGGCGGAACCGCGGACCCCGGCTCCGGCGGCGGTGAACCGGGAGGCCCGGCCCCGGCGTCCACGTGAGGCGCGTGGGCGGGACGAGCACAGGTGAGTGCGCCCGGCCCGCCACCCACTGACTGCGCCCGGCCCGCCCCCGCCGTCCGGCGCTCAGAACTGCTGCTGCTTCGCGTCCGGGGGGAGGAAGCAGGAGGTCGTCACCGTGAACTGAAGCTGGTCGGGGTTGTCGAGGCTGTAGAGGCGGACGTGGAACCTCTCCTTCTTGTTGTGGCCCCGCATGTCCACCGGGCGCGAGTCCTGGGGGCGCTCCGTGGTGGTGATCCCGGTGATGCCGTGCTGCTCCAAGGCCGTGCGAAGCTTTCGGGCGGCGGCTATGTGCCGGTCGCGCGGGAGGTCCCCCTCGATGTGATACGTGAGAGTGAAACGGCCGTCCTCGGCGACTTCGTCGTTCTTTCCCACGCAGTTGTGGAAGCGCTTCACCTCGGTCTTCGGTGCCGGTTTCACGTCCGCGTCGTGCGCCATGGCCCGGGTGTACTGCTGGGCCCAGCGCAGCGCTTCTTCTCTGCTCTTGCGGGGCAGTGGCGCGTTGATGTCCGCGCCGCCGGACATGCAGGCTGTTGTGAGGAAGAGCGCGGCGACGCACAGGACGCGCGGCGCGGTACGGGCGGTGGCCAAAGTGGTGTCCCTTCGCGGGCTGCTCGCCGTTGTCCGAGGGAGCCGCGGGATGTCGTTGTCAGGCGTCCGCGTCAGGCGTTTCCGTGAGGCGGTGGGGGTTGCGGACACGTGCGGAGGTGTGTCCCCGACCCCCACCGCGTGGTGCCCCGGTCGCTTGGGATCGCCGGAGCCTTCCAGGTCGGTTCAGAACTGCTGCTGCTTCGCGTCCGGGGGGAGGAAGCAGGAGGTGCTGACGGAGAGGCGCAGGGTGTTCGGTGGCTTCACCGTGTCGGCGATGACGAGGAACTTCTCGGCGGTGTGCTTGCCGTAGAGCGTCACCTTGTGCGCGTCCGTCTCCTCGGTGTAGTCGGAGACGTCCACCCCGTGGTCCTTCAGGGCCGCGCGCAGTTTGCGGACCGCCGCGATGTGCTGTTCGCGCGGGAGGTGGGCGTACACGGTGTACGTGAGGCTGAAGCGGCCGTCCTCGGCCACCTCGTCGTGCTTGCCGACGCACGCTTCGAAGTCGGTGAACGGCCCGGGGCCGTCGGCGATCGCCACCTCGGCGTAGTGCGCCATGGTCGAGGTGTACTGCTTGGCCCACGCGAGGGCGTCGGCCCGGCTCTTGCGCGGCAGGGGGGCGTTGATGTCGTCGGACGGCTGGGACACGCAGGCTCCGGTGAACAGGAGGGACAGGACGATCAGGAGGAGGGAGAGCGGTCTCCGGCGGCGCGGGACCGCGCCGGACGGAGGCCGGGGCGTACGGAAGCTGCCGGGCGGGCGCCGGGACATCGGGACATCGCCGGACGAGCGCCGTGACACCGGGACACCGTCGGGCGGGCGCCGTGACACCGGGAAACCGCCGGGCGGGCGCCGGTGCGCTCGGACGCCGCCGGACGGTTCTGGCCCCGGGCGGGCCGTGGCGGACGGCCCCGGGTCCTCCGGTGGCGTGCCGGATGGACCACGGCTCACGGGTGCGGGCCCAACGGGATGTTCGGGCGGTTCGGGTCGCCGATGGTCTCCTTGGGGGCGGGTGTCGGCTTGGAGCCCGCGATGATCTTCCCCTGGTTGGCGAGGCTCTGGCTGGGGCCGTCCTTCGTCTCGTCCCAATAGCCGCTGTGGCCCTCGGTGTCGACCTTGAACCGGTGGCCGCCGAACATGTCCGTGATCGCCGGGTCGGAACCGAGCGTGGCACCGGCGGCCCACTTGATGCCGTCGTCCTTCGCCCGGCCGACGTAGACGTGGTCCGGGTCGATGTTGAGGTCCTCCGCCTTCCGCACGGTCATGCCGGGGCTGCCGACCACGGCGATGTCGTCGGCGCCCAGGCCCCCGTCGTGCGCGGCGGCGGCGCCGACCACGGTGGAGCCGTAGCTGTGGCCGAGCACGGTGAGGTGGGCCGGGCTGTCGCCCTCGTGCGAGGCGCGCAGGCCGTGGGTGAAGTTCCGCAGGTCCGGCGCGGCGTCCTCGGCGCGCCCGGTACCGGCCACGGAGAGGTTCGCGGCCTGGGAGACGGGGATCTCCGGGGCGTCGTAACCGAGCCAGTAGACCATCGACGTGCTCGCGTTCGGGTCCTCGCGCATGGCGGCCCGCTGGAGCTTGTCCATGCGGTCGAGCTGCCCGCCGGTGGACTCCATGGTGGTGTCGGTGCCGGGCACCTGCACGCCGACGTTGTCCGCCGTGTCCGGGTTCCCCTGGGCGATCACGGCCTGGCCGTCGCCCTCGGAGTCGAAGTTGAGCAGGTAGAGCTGCTTGCGGCCGGTCTCGCCGTCCCGCTTGTCCATCTCGCGTTGCAGCGTCAGGAGGTTGTTCAGCCGCTTGTTGTAGTCGTCGGTGGAGTACTTGTCGTGGTACTCGGAGTTCTCCAGCGCGCTCAGTTCCTGCTCCAGCGCGAGCCGGTTGGCGTCGTCGCGGACGTTGGAGGGCAGGCCGTCGACCTTGCCGATCACTTCGGGGTGGAGGGCGGCGAGGGAGGTGCGCTGTTCCTCCGGGAGGTCCTTCCACCACTTCGCGGCTTCCTTGGGGTCCTCCGGTGCGACGGGGGCGGCGAGCTTGTCCATCGTCTTGCCCAGCTGGGCGACGTCGTGCTGGGCCTCGCCGCCCGAGTCGTCGATGTTGCCCTGGAGGATGTCGCCGTCGAGGATGCCGAGGTTCTTGGCGAGCTCGTCGTCGGCCTCCTTGGCGGAGTCGAGGGCGATGTTGATTTCGCGCTGGTAGATCCCCATCAGGTTGGACAGGGAGGCCCGGTCGGCCTGTGCCTGGACGTCGTCCCCGGACGTGGCCTCCTTCTGGCGCGCCGACGTGTCCAGCTTGCCGTCGTCCTTGACGACGAAACCCTCTGCCTCGGCGTTCTTCACGCTCTCGCGCAGGCTCCGCTGGGCGTCCTGGAGCTTGGCGTGCCCGACGGTGATGACCTCGGCGATGGCCATGGCCTCGGTACGGGCGATGCCGAAGCGTTTCTCCAGGTCTTCGAGGAAGAAGAGGGCGGAATTGGCGTCATCGCCCTTCCAGTTGGCGTGCAGCGGGCCGGTCACCTTGGTGCGGTGCCGGTCGGTGAGCGTGTCCATGGTGGTGGACAGCTTCCGCCAGGCCGCGGCCGATTCCTCGACATCGGACAGGTCCAGTTTCATGAGACGTGCGTAGATGGAGCTCACGTGCGCTTTCCCCCGTTGGAGCGGTTTCCCGTGTCGGTGTCATGAGAGAGCGGGCCGTCCGCCCGCGGAGGCCGCCCCCGGAACCACGTCTTCGGGGACGGCCGGCGGCGGCTCACCCGAAGGGCGAGTTCCCGGTCGGCGTCGCCATGGGCTTGGCGTTCGCCATGTCCTCCGGCGTCCACTTCGCGCCGGGGTCGGGACCGGTGTACGCGGGTCCGCCGTTGCCCGGGCGGAGGTGGTCCGCGCCCGGCATGGGGTGGGTGCCTTCGGATCCGGCCGCTCCCGGGCCGCCGATGTCGCTGAGGCCGGGTGGGCGGTTCGCGTTCGGCATGGGGTGGGTGCCCTCGGATCCGGCCGCTCCCGGGCCGCCGATGGTGCCGTTGTCCGGGCGGAGGTGGTCCGCGCCCGGCATGGGGTGGGTGCCTTCGGACCCGGCGGCGCCGGGGCCGCCGATGTCGCTGAGGCCGGGTGGGCGGATCGCGTTCGGCATGGGGTGGGTGCCCTCGGAGCCCGCCGCACCCGGGCCGCCGATGGCGCCGGGGCCGCCGGCGGGCGCGCTCATCGTCCGCAGCGCCGACTGGGTCTGCGTCTCGGCGCCCTTCTTCTCGAAGTCCCGGTAGGTGTCTTCCTCGTTCCACTCATGGCCGGACGCCGTGGCGCGCAGGTTGTTGGCGCCCGCCTTGGCGCGGGCGTGCATGCCGTCCAGTGAGGGCTTCCAACTGTCGGCGAGCTGCTGGAGGGCCTTCCCGGCGGCCCAGCCCGTGAGCGCCTGGGCGGCATCCTTGGACGTGGAGACGGCCTTGTCGTTCGGTTCCTTCATGTCGTCCGCTATCGCGTCCTCGGCCTGCGCGGACGCGCGCAACTCGGCCGGATCAACCGCTGTCTTGCCGGACACTCGCGTGCTGCCTTTCCCCCGACATTGTCATGGCGCAGGCAGGTTATCAACGCCCGGGAATCGGCTGACCTGTGACTCGTACCGAGAGGTTTTTTTACGTGGCACCGCCGAACGACGCCCCCTCCGGCCTCCCGCCCCGCGCGACGGAGACGGCCGGGCGCCCTCCTGGAGCGCCCGGCCGTGGGGGTCGGGAACGCGATCGAGGGCGCCCGGCCGTGAAGGGTCGGGAACGCGGCCGAGGCCGCGTCGTCCTCACTGCGACCAGAGGTCCGTGATCCGTACGTCGAGGCCGGACAGCAGCAGGCGCAGGAGCGGGAGGGACAGGCCGATGACGTTGCCCGGGTCGCCGTCGATGCCGTCGATGAACGGTGCCGAGCGGCCGTCGAGCGTGAAGGCGCCCGCGACGTACAGGGGCTCGCCGGTGGCGACGTACGCGGCGATCTCGGCGTCGGTCGGTTCGCCGAAGCGGACGGTGGTGGAGGCGGTGGCCGAGGACCGCCGGCCGCTTCGGTTGTCGATCACGCAGTGGCCGGTGCGCAGCACGCCCTCCCGGCCGCGCATGGACTTCCAGCGGGTCGTGGCGTCCTCCGCGTCGACCGGCTTGCCGAGCGCCCGCCCGTCCAGCTCCAGCACCGAGTCGCAGCCGACGACCAGGGCGTCGGCGGCCTCGGGGCGTACGGAGACCGCGTCGGCCTTGGCCTCGGCCAGGACGCGGGCCAGCGCGTCGGGGGTGTCGGCGGTGATCGCGTCCTCGTCCACGCCGCTGACCACGACCTCCGGGGCGAACCCGGCCTGTTCCAGCAGCTTGAGGCGGGCGGGGGACTGGGAGGCGAGGACGAGGCGACGGCGGGGCTGTTCGGTCATGACGGCCATCGTAGAGGGGCGGGGAGGGGACGAAGGCGGCATACCGCCCGGAGGGGCGGGTGCGGGCCCCGCCCCTCCGGCGTATGGACACAGACTGGCCTGAGGACGCAGGCCGACCTGTGGGCACAGACCGACCTGAGCACGCAGACCGGCCTGAGCACGCAGGCCCGGCCCGGCCCCCCGCCTCGGCTCACCTGTTCAGCACGGCCTCCATGACCTTCTTGGCGATGGGGCCGCCCAGCTTGCCGCCCGCGATCTCCGCGCGCGGGATGTCCATGTCCTTGGGGTCCACGAAGACCGCCACCGCGACCGGCGTCTCGTTGCCCTTCTTGGCGTACGCGACGAACCAGGCGTACGGCCGCTCGTCCCGGACGTTCGCGCCGTGCTGCGCGGTGCCGGTCTTGGCGCCCACGGTCACGCCGTCGATCAGCGCCTTCTTGGCGGTGCCGTTCTCCGCGGTGTTCACCATCATCTCCTGCACCAGCTTCGCGGTGCGCTCGGAGACGGCCTGGCTGTATTCCTTGGGCGCGAACTTCTCCAGCGTGGAGAGGTCCGGTCCACGCAGCTCGTCCACCATGTACGGGTTCATCACCTTGCCGTCGTTGGCGATGCCCGCGACCACCATGGCCATCTGGAGCGGAGTGCTGGTCAGGCTGCCCTGGCCCATGCCGGTGAGGGCGGTCTGCGGCTTGTCCAGCTTCTCCGGGTAGCCGCTGGCGGTGGTGCGGACGGGCGTGAAGATCTCCTTGTTGAAGCCGAACTTCTCGGCCGTCTCGCGCATCTTGTCGACGCCGACGTTCTTGGCGGCGTCCAGGAAGACGTTGTTGCAGGACCACTGCATGCCGACCTTCATCGACACCTTGTCGCACATCGAGTTCGGCACGTCGTTGCCGACCGAGGTCCTGGTGTTGGGCAGCGTGTACGGGGCCGGGGCGCCCGAGGGGGCGTTGATGTCGCCGACCGTGCCGTGCTCCAGGGCCGCCGCGGCGGTGAGGATCTTGAAGGTGGAGCCCGGGGGGTAGATCTCGCGGGTCGCCCGGTTGTTCAGCGGCTTGGACTTGTCGTTGTCCAGCTCCTTGAACTTGCGGCCCTCGGCGAAGGAACTGCCGGAGAAGACGGAGGGGTCGTACGACGGCGTGCTCGCCATGGCCAGGATCTTGCCGGTGGCGGGCTCCAGGGCGACCACCGCGCCGTTGGCCTTCAGGTCGGTCAGGCTCTTGTACGCGACCCGCTGGGCCTTCTCGTTGATCGTGGTGATCACGTCGCCGCCGCGCGGCTTGTCACCGGTGATGATGTCCTTGGCCCGGTTGAGGAACAGCCGCTTGTCCTTGCCCGAGAGCAACTCGTCGTAGACGCCCTCCAGGAAGGTCGTGCCCTGGGCCTGCGAGGAGTACCCGGTGATCGGGGCGTACATCGGGCCGTCCTTGAAGACCCGCTTGTACTTGAAGTCGGATCCGGCGACCTCCACCGAGTCGGTGATGGGCTTCCCGCCGACGATGATGTTGCCGCGCGGCTCCGCGAACCTGGAGATGACCACGCGCCGGTTGTGCTTGTCGCTGGCCAGCGCGTCCGCCTGCACGAACTGGATCCAGGTACCACGCACCATCAAGGCGAGCACGAGCAGCCCGCAGAAGACGGCTATGTGTCTGAGCGGCCTGTTCATCGTTCCCTCACTCCGTCTCTCACTCCGTCCTTCATCCCTTTGCGACGTACGGACGTCCTGATGGTGCTCCAAGGGTGAAAGATGCGTTCGAGGGGGGTGGTGGTTGCGGTGTGACGGGTTTCGGCCGTTTTCCGATTTCGGGCTTCCGGCTCCGGGCCTCCGGTTCCGGGCTTCCGGTTTCCGGCTCCGGGCCTCCGGCGGACGCGGGCCGGTCTACGGGCGTAGCACCCGGAGCCGGTTCAGTGGCCGCCCACCATGAACATGAGGATCACCGCGGCCACGGCCATCACGATCCCCATCCGCCGGAGCATGGCCTGCGCTTGGCGCAGCTCCTCAGGGGGCTCGTCGGGCGGGTCGGACCACAGCATTCCTCGATCCTCCGCCCGCGAACACCCCCAGCGCCTGAGTACGCGTACTCAGGCGCCTGGTGGGGATGGCCACACGGAGGAACGGAGGGCGGGGTGGACGGACGGCGTAGGGGCGGACCGGTGGGCGGACCGGTGGGACGCCGCGGACGCCGTCGGGCCGGCGGGTGGACCTCACGGGCCGGGCCGGATCGGCGTGCTCGTCAGGTTGGCCGGATCCGTCCTGTTCGCCGGGCGTCCGCCCTGTTCGCCGGGCGTCCGCCCCGCTCAGCGCGGCCAGAAACTGGTCCGCCACGCTCCCGGGGCCGGGCGCGGCATCCGGCGCGCGGCGACCGCGGCGGCCGGGGACGCCCACTCGTCCGTGCGCTCGGGGCCGGGCGCGACGGCCGTACCGGCCGCCGCGCGGGCTCGGACCACCGCCAGGGCGGCGGCCAGCTCCTCGGGGGTCGGATTGCCGCGCACCACGCGGATCGGGGCGTGCGGATCGCCGGGGGACGGATGGGGGCCGGTGCCCCCAGGGGAGTACGGCATCGCCTGCTGCCTCCTTCGGGCCTTCGGGCGGGGTGCGACGGGGCCGGTTGCCCGCGTCGCGGACGGGCGTGCGTGCGGTGACGTGCCAGGGGCCGTGTGCCCATCCCGTACGGGCCGGCCCGGAGAGGCGGTCCCTTACGGGCGAGACCCGTAAGGGACGGCCCGTACGGGGTGCCCCGTAAGGAACGTCCCGGTGGGGGTGCCCCGTAAGGAACGTCCCGTACGGGATGCCCCGTAAGGAACGGCCCGGAGGGGTCACCTGTACGGGATGCCCCGGAGGGGGCGCCCCCTACCGGTGGTCCCGGAAGGGGCAGCCGTACGGGATCGGCATCGCGCCCCGCCGCCCGCCTCGCGGCGAGGGCGGGCACCGCGCGTCACAGCGGAATGTTGCCGTGCTTCTTCGGAGGCAGCGCCTCGCGCTTGTTACGCAGCGTGCGCAGCCCGCGGACGATGTGGCGGCGGGTGTCGGACGGCATGATCACCGCGTCCACGTAGCCGCGCTCGGCCGCCACGTACGGGTTGAGCAGCGTGTCCTCGTACTCCTGGATCAGCTCCTGGCGCCGGGCGTCCTGGTCGGCCGGGTCCTCGATGGCCGCGAGCGTGCGGCGGTGCAGGATGTTGACCGCGCCCTGCGCGCCCATGACGGCGATCTGGGCGGTCGGCCAGGCCAGATTGAGGTCGGCGCCCAGGTGCTTGGAGCCCATGACGTCGTACGCGCCGCCGAACGCCTTCCGGGTGATGACGGTGATCAGCGGCACCGTGGCCTCGGCGTACGCGTAGATCAGCTTGGCGCCGCGCCGGATGATGCCGTCCCACTCCTGGTCCGTGCCCGGCAGGAAGCCCGGCACGTCCACGAAGGTCAGGACCGGGATGTTGTACGCGTCGCAGGTGCGCACGAAGCGCGCGGCCTTCTCGCTCGCGTTGATGTCCAGGCACCCGGCGAACTGCAGCGGCTGGTTGGCCACGATGCCCACCGAATGGCCCTCGACCCGCCCGAAGCCCGTGATGATGTTCGGCGCGAAGAGCGCCTGGGTCTCCAGGAACTCGCCGTCGTCCAGCACGTGCTCGATGGCGGTGTGCATGTCGTACGGCTGGTTCGCCGAGTCCGGGATGAGGGTGTCCAGCTCGCGGTCGGTGTCCGAGGTCTCCAGGTCGGCCTCCTCGGGGAAGGCCGGCGGCTCGGAGAGGTTGTTGGACGGCAGGTAGGACAGCAGCGCCTTGACGTACTCGATGGCGTCCTTCTCGTCACCCGCCATGTGGTGCGCCACGCCGGAGGTGGTGTTGTGCGTCCGGGCGCCGCCCAGCTCCTCGAAGCCCACGTCCTCGCCGGTGACGGTCTTGATGACGTCCGGGCCGGTGATGAACATGTGCGAGGTCTGGTCGACCATGACCGTGAAGTCGGTGATGGCGGGGGAGTAGACCGCGCCGCCCGCGCACGGGCCGACGATCAGGCTGATCTGCGGGACGACGCCGGAGGCGTGCACGTTCCGCCGGAAGATCTCCGCGAAGAGCCCGAGGGCGACCACGCCCTCCTGGATGCGCGCCCCGCCGCCGTCGTTGATGCCGACGACCGGGCACCCGGTCTTCAGCGCGAAGTCCATCACCTTGACGATCTTCTCGCCGTACACCTCGCCGAGCGAGCCGCCGAAGATGGTGAAGTCCTGCGAGTACACGCAGATGGGGCGGCCGTCGACGGTGCCGTAGCCGGTGACCACGCCATCACCGTAGGGACGGTTCTTCTCGATGCCGAAGTTGGTGGAGCGGTGCCGCGCGAACTCGTCCAGCTCCACGAACGAGCCCTCGTCGAGCAGCAGCTCGATCCGCTCACGGGCCGTCAACTTGCCCTTCGCGTGCTGCTTCTCCACGGCGCGGGCGGAGCCGGCGTGGGTGGCCTCGTCGATCCGGCGCCGCAGGTCGGCCAGCTTGCCCGCGGTGGTGTGGATGTCTGCGTTGCTGACGGGGGGTGCTTCCGGCTCGGACATCGGGATGCGGCTCCTGCTCGTCCTGGACTGGTGCTCGTACGAGGGTGATACGGGTTCGGCTACCAACTCGTAGCGTAACCGCGGGTCCGTCCGGTGACACTGCGTCGTTGACCACACCTAGGCTGGGCCCATGACGCCTCAACCACCGGAAAACCAGGACAAAGACCTCCCGGACGACGGCCCGGAACCCCGCGCGCACGACTGTCCCGACGCGCGCCCCGAAGGCACGCGGCGTGCCGGTGCCGACGCTGCCGGGCCGGGGTCCGCCGCGTCCGGCGGGCGCTGGTCCGACCTGGACCGGCCGCCGCTGAACGCGATGGGGCTGCGCCGCGCCCTGGTGCGCCCCGGCGGGCTGTGGACCTCCCTGGACGTCGTCCCGGCCACCGGCTCCACCAACTCCGACCTGGCGGCCAGGGCCGCGAACACGCCCGAGGGCGCCGTGCTCGTCGCCGAGGAGCAGACGGCCGGGCGCGGACGGCTGGACCGGCGGTGGTCCGCGCCGCCGCGCTCCGGGCTGTTCTTCTCCGTCCTCCTCAAGCCGCGGGTGCCGGTGGAGCGCTGGGGGTGGCTGCCGCTGCTCGCCGGGGTCGCCACCGCCACCGCGCTGTCCCGGGCGGCCGGCGTGGACACCGCGCTGAAGTGGCCCAACGACCTGCTGGTGACCTGCCCGGCGGCCGAGAGCCCGGCGGACCTGCGCACCGTGGACGTGGAGGCGGGCGAGGAGCGCAAGGCCGGCGGCATCCTGGCCGAGCGCGCCGCGGACGGCGTCGTCCTCGGCATCGGGCTGAACGTTTCGCTGCGCGCCGACGAACTGCCGGTGCCGGGCGCCGGCTCGCTCGCCATGGCCGGCGCGCGCAACCTGGACCGGGACCCGCTGCTGCGCGCCGTCCTGCGGTCGCTGGAGCAGTGGTACGGCCAGTGGCAGCACGCCGACGGCGACCCGGCGGACAGTCGCCTCCAGGAGACGTACGCGGCGGGCTGCGCGACCCTCGGCCGCCATGTCCGCGCCGAACTCCCCGGCGACCGGGTGCTGTCCGGCGAGGCGGTGGCCGTGGACGGCGACGGCCGGCTGGTCCTGGCCACGGAGGACGGCGTGCAGCAGCCGGTCTCGGCCGGGGACATCGTCCACCTGCGTCCGGGGGAGGGCGGCTGGGGGAGGGGGTGAGGGACGGGGCGAGGGACGGGGTTTCCCGTAGGGGGCCGGAGCCCTGCGGGGAATCGCGGGTTTCCCCGTAGGGGACGGCGGGGGCGGGGTGCTTCCGCGAGCCGAGCCCGTAAGGGACGCCCTCCAGGGGTGGCGAGACCGGTGGGGAAGGGCTTCCCGGGCGGGGCGGCGTCCGTAGGGAGCCGGGTTCCCAGGGTGGGGCGGCGTCCGTGCGGGCCGGGTTCCCAGGGCGGGGCGGTGTCCGTACGGGCCGGGTTCCCAGGGAGGGGCGGCGTCCGTACGGAGTCGGGCCCCGGGCGGTTTTTCCCATAAGGCCGCCGCTGCCCGGAAGGGCTCGGGGGACCAACCAGAAGCGCCCGGCAGAAATGGCCTCTTCCGTAAGAGGTGGGTCTGATTCCGTACGGGACGGTTCCGTGACCGACCGGGATTCTGCCCCTACGGGACGCGACGCGTCCCGGCCCGGGTTCTCCCGTAAGGGGCCGGGACGGTGCCGGACCGCTACCCCCAGCAGTGGACGCGTGGCCGGGAAACCGTCGTCGGCGGACGTGTGGACGTGACGCGTCCCTGGTGGACGCGCGGGCTGGACCAATCGCTCTTATGGGGCGATCGGGGCGATAGGGGTGGGACGGAAGAGTGAGCCAGAGCACACCTGCCGTATCGTTGAGGCGATCCGCCGTGCAGCGGACACGAGCGAGAAGTGATCGGAAGGGCAGTGCGCAGGGATCGGACAGGGAGCGGGCGGTGACCGCCGACGACTCGGGGGCCGTTCCGCGCGAGACGGACGTCGCCCCACGTGACGCCGCCGCCACCCGCGGCGACGGTGCCGCCGCAAGCAACGGCGCGAGCAACGCCGCGAAGAACGGCGCGCCCGGCGGACCGGCGCCGGCCGCCGGCGCCAAC